>JBBQTL010000316.1:0-5174 GCA_038213285.1 Chitinophagales bacterium | reverse complement strand
GAATAGATGAAAAAGCTTTTGTATTGAAATGTAATAACCCCGAATATCAATTGCCCATCGGCAAACAGGTAGTCGGTATACATCCACGATATTTCAGGCCAACGGAAGTTGACTTACTGATCGGCGATGCTACCAAGGCGAATACAAAATTGGGCTGGATGCCAAAGTATGATTTACCAATGCTGGTAAAAGAGATGATGGAAGAAGAGTTGAAGACTTTGAAGGGATAATTAATCCCCGTAAGAGGAGCAGGATATAAAGCGTCACTGAAAATTAAATGCTAATATTTTCAGTGACGCTTTTTTGTTAGCAGGTTTTTAATCAAAGTAAAAGGTGCAACAATACACCCCATTATCAATTCTTTATAGAAAGAAAGGTTATCGCCATATTGTGCCCTAGTGACTCGAATATGCTTAACGATGGCTTTGAATTCAAAATATACAAGCAAATTGTAAACGATACTACGGGTTGTTTTAAAGTGAAGCGGTATGGGTTGATTAAATTTTGATTTTGCCTCCTCAAAATTTTCAAGTGCAAGCCTTACACATTGAATTACCTTGGCTTCATCAAAATCGAGCAACTCAATCACTTTATTGTTTGGAATATGAAAGCGTTCAAAATCTCTTGAGATTGGATTGACCCAGGTTGTATTTGCATTTAGTAATTGAACCATTGGCAATTGTTTGCCTGCTTCTGAAGTAGTTACCCAGGTAATACCGGAGGAGCTTCCCAATAAAAAAGTACAGGAATGCGATAACGCAGCAGTTTCCCTCAAGGATAAACTGCTTCCGTCAATAATGGCCTTATTCGGATGGTTTATTTTTTTGGCAGAGGATAGAATAACCGCAGTATTTTTATTAGCCACAATTCCCTCGGCCACTTTTATCGCAATGTCAGGCGTTATAGAAGACTGTCCGCTTTGAGGGGCATATTCAAACAACACTACGTCATCGTAGCTTTTTAATGCCTGGCTGAAAATGAATTGGTTGGCATTTTCAATTTCGGCGGTGTAAAGCCTTAGTACTGGTTGTACCGGCACGGTGATTGGATTGGGGTAAGCTTTTAATATGCTGCTTCTAATACTTCCATCATAATAAGCATGATTGGTATCAGTATTATGTACAATAAAAACTCTATCGTATACACCTTCCTTTTGTTTGTGATATATTTCTTTTTTGAATCGCCTGAATGCTGCCACATCATTTTTTGCAACCGTGTTTACTTCCAGTATTTCATCTACATAAGGGTTATTGGAGATGATTGATTTGCAAAACCCGGCAATAGCCCATGTAAGATGACATCCGGGAAAATCCTCTTTGATTTGTCGTGCCACAGTGGTTGCATAAAGGCAATCACCATTAGAATATAACTGAACCAGAATTATTTTTTGAACTGTCATCTGAAATTATTGACCAATCATCATTGCTGCCAACTGCTTAAATGCATTCTTTGAAATAACAACATTGAATAACCATTAAACCATTATACTTTTAGCAGGTACCTGGCGTATCTTTTAAAGGCTTTAAAATTCCGTCCGATGGTATGCTTCACTACATCCCAATTACGGGTATTGGATATTTCAGGATATATATTTGCTATATCAACGATGGTTTTTGTGCCATATTTTTTACAATCCAGCTTATAGCCATATTTGTAATAAAAATATTTTTTGGCAGCATCCTGGTGCTGGAAGATTTTATTGCTGTTTATATCGAAATGTTCCATGTTGTTATAAGAAACGATCTTGTCTACCAGGTGCTTAAAGCTATCATCATGCTGTATCCGCTTACATAAATGCCATAAAACAAATGGCCTGACCTCATCTTTTTGATTGGAGAAATCAGATTCGACATTGTATACGAATTGCAAAAAAGAATCGGCTATCAATATGTTTACATTCGCCATTATGTTGTCGCTGTCTTCCAAATTGAGATAAGGGCTGAATGGGATATTCGCTTCGCTTAAAAATTTCTTTACCGATTTACCATTGTCTTTAAAAAAAGAAGAACCACCTGTAGAGTTATTCGAAACTCCGTTAATGCTTAATGGCGTTGGCGATAAGATGACTGATTTTGAAAAAATAGCGATGGGTATCGTTGAATAAACATCCGGGATGCAACTTTGAAAAAAAAAGGAATCCTTTGAAGCTGCCTTAATCCTGTTTACCAGTTTCACAGAACAAAACCCATGATAGATAGTGGGAAGGCTTTCATAAGTAGCTTGATACGAACCCATTTTCAATAATCTTTCCTTAGTCACAAATGGTGAATAATCCTTTAATACATTTAAAAAAACAGTATTATCCTTCCCTGAGCCGCCAAATTCGCCTCCCCAATAATACCACGGTGTTTTATCGTACCAGTAAATAACATCAGCGTTGTTCTTATCTGCATTCAGCAATTCATTGGCAGTATCAATAGAACCGGGCAGCAGACCATCATCGTCACCAATAAATCCCACCCAGCCATCGGTAACATGTGACAAGGCAAACTCCCAGTTTTTAGACATAGATAAACGTTGCCCGGTATTAATGTACCTGATCCTTGGATCATCAAAGCTGTCCACCACTTCCTTTGTATTATCAACGCTGAAATTATCGCTGATTAAAATTTCAAAATTTTCATAGCCCTGCGCCAAACAGGTTTGTAAGGAATAATAGAGTGTATTGGCTCTATCCCTTGTGGGTATTATCAGTGTAAACTTATTTTTTTTCATTTGTTCTTCGGCCACTTATTACAAGCAGGTACTGTTTCTGCTATCCTAATGCCATTTAAGTAGCTGCAAAATTATCGTTTTTGACTTTATTGAAAGAAAGGAATTTGTTTGCCAGATTTTTGATTTATTTTAAAAATTCGTAGATTTCTTTCCTGTAACCTGGCAAATCTATAATGGATAAATTAGTTATAATATTGCTTCGAAATGAACAGCCGATATAAAAATCTGTTCTTCTATTATTTTAGGAGTCGCAATAAGAAGCAATGACATTAATATGCTTAAAACTTTATTTTCGAATACTTTCCAGAGTAAGCTAATGCGTATGGATTTTATTTGTTGTTTAGCAATAACCTCAAGTAGTGATTCTGTTTGTGGCTGCATTAAATTCATTTTATTCTTTTAAGATAGCCATCAGGAGCCACACTTATCAAGAGCTTATTGTTAATAGATTTATCAATTTCAAACTGTGGATTTTCTTCAATAAAAGTATTTAATGCTGTCATAGGATTATCGCCTATCCCCCATGGTCTTTTATGTCCGGGCATGTAATCCGCCGGCAATTTTTCAACTATTGTATCATAAACAACAAGATATGAATTCAGGGAAACAAATGGTGAATACATTTTCAATTCAGCTAATACATGTTCATTTGTGTGATTAGAATCAAGTGCTATGAGAATGGTTTGTTTACCTTTTGTATGCGTTTCAACTTCAGCAACGATAGCAGGGTCAATTGACGACCCCTGAATCATCGTAATACGCTTAAACATTGGATGTTTTTCAATTTCGTTGCGGTTATGTTCCCGTATGTCAATATCAATTCCCACTATTTCGCCCTTCCCAATCAATTCCAGTATGGAAGCATAATAAATTAGAGAGCCGCCATGTGCAATACCTGTTTCAATGATCAGGTCGGGCTTTAAATCCCAAATTATCTCCTGCATCGCCATCATGTCTTGCGGATACTGTATGATCGGCCTGCCCATCCACGAAAAATTATAGGAATACTGGGCCTTATTTGATTCGATATTAAAAGTGGCAGCAGCCGACAATAAGTTTTCATTTTCCCCATTAGCCTTGATACGGGATTTTTTTTGCTCAATAAATTCCTGGATTGGATTACTCATTGTCTGTTATAGTTTTTAATTTTTGATTATCACCCCAAAAAATCATGGGCTCATAGTCTGGATAAGGGTAATAACCCAGGTTAAGTTGAATCGGTTGTTGTAGCTGTGCCAAATAATTTGCTACAAAAGTCTTCACTTTTACCGGCTCGCCGCTGCTACAATTAATCACACCGGTTACCTCGTTTTGCAAAGCAATTTTTACAATATTGGCTGCTACATTTTCTACTGGTAAATAATCCCTTTGCTGTTCTCCCCCACTCATGTTAAATATTTTTTCTCCGCTGGCAATAGCCTTGTCCAACTGCGAAATTAAGGAATTCGGGCTTTGTCCCCTTCCGTACGTATAAAATAACCGGATCCATTTTAATTTAAAATTTTCTATCTGCTGCAATTGCTCCAGATTTTTTCTTAACGTATTTTTTGCTATAGCGTACGCATTACCCGGACTTGCTTCCATATCTTCTGATAAGCACCCCTCCTGCATGCCATATTCAAAACAGGTACCGGTAATTGTTATATCCGTTAACCCGTTTTTAATACAATTTTTTAAAAATGATAGGTGACGAGGTAAATTTTCTTCTGAGTGAAAAGCCGCTTTATAGTTTGGCAATCCTTCCCATGCCAGGTGAATCATTGCGTCAGGCTGGTCAAAGTATTCATAATAATTTGCATCATTATTAAAATCTTTTAAATTAAATGGAATATATTTTACTGATGGAAACCAGGAGGCAAGCCGGGCATTTTCCTGCGTTGAGGAAGAAGCTATGACCGTGACGTTTTTATGATCTAACAGATTTCCTATTACATAATTTCCAATAAAACCGGTGGCGCCTGTTACTAATATTTTTTTCATTGATCAGGCAATTGTTATGTTAGCAAGTTGGCGCTTTGATACGTAAATGATTATTGTGCGATATTGTCCAAACAACATAGCGAATTTTCTTTTGGGTTAACCTTAGCCGATTATTTTTAATTCCGGTACTGCAACCACAAATTTGCCACCCCAATCTCTTATATAAGCAAGCTGCTTTGTAATTTCATCTTTCAAATTCCAGGGAAAGATGATGATAAAATCCGGCCGGGAATCTTTCAGGTAATGTTCGTTTACAACCGGGATATGACTGGCAGGTAAAAATTTATTCTGCTTGTGTGGATTTGCATCTACCACAAATTCTATCAGGTCATTTTTGATTCCGCAATAATTCAACATCGTATTACCTTTAGCTGCCGCTCCGTAAGCAGCCACCTTTTTTCCGGCCTTTTTCTGATCAATCAGAAATTCCGTTAAATCCAGTTTCACTGTTAACGCCTTTTGCTGAAAATTATCATAAT
>JBBQTL010000315.1:0-5230 GCA_038213285.1 Chitinophagales bacterium | reverse complement strand
CAAACAAATGCTGAATTGCAAATTGTTAAACAGAGAGTGGGTAAGCTGGATAAAAAAAAGTTGGTGGAAATAAAATACTGGGATGCCGGGGCGCCCGCCTATCGCTGGAACCAGATTGCACCAAACCTGATTGACCAGAAGCCGGAACTGATGCTTCGCATTCCGACAGCATGGATGAACCTGGCTATATATGATGCCACCATTTTAGCCTGGAAACAAAAGGTAAAGTATAAAAGGAAGCGACCTGGTGTTTTTGATCCTGCATTTAACGCTGTCATCAATGCACCGCTCACTTATTCCTATCCATGTGAACATACCGTAACGGCTGCAGCGGCGGCAACTATGCTGGCCTATTTTTTTCCTGAAAAAGCAGATTCCATTTTGCAACTGGCGCATGCTGCGTCGCAATCACGTATTGATGCAGGTGTACAATTTCCCAGTGATGCAGATGCAGGTTGGAAATTAGGCGAACAGGTGGCAAAACAAATGATAGAGAAAGCAAAGCTGGATGGATCGGCAAATGTTTGGGATGGTAAAATGAATAAAGATCCAAAAAAATGGACCGGCAATTACCCGATGGGTATTACACTTGGCACATTTTCACCCATTGTATTGCGTTCTGCTGATCAGTTCAGGCCTGCCGCTCCGCCCGATTTTGAATCAGAGATGAAAGCCTTAAAAGAATTCAGGCAAACTTTTAAATCCCGTTCCCTGGCTTTTTACTGGGCAACGCATGGTGGATTTGACTATTGGTCGGATGTGGCCGCACTGAAAATGTTTGAATATAATATGATGGATGATGCTCCTGCAGTTGCCCGTATTTACACCGTATTGCATACCGCTTATCATGATGCTGCCATTGCTATCTTTGATGCCAAATACAGGTATTGGGGAATAAGGCCATCGCAATACGACAGCACTTATCAGCCGCTGATTGCAACGCCACCTTTCCCGGGTTATCCATCGGGCCATGCATTAGGTGCCGGAGCAACCAGTACCGTAATGGAATATTATTTTCCTGCGGATGCAACATATTTCCGGCAAATGGCCCAGGATTGCGCAGACTCAAGGTTTTATGCAGGCATTCATTTTAAAACTGACAATGAAACAGGACTGCAAATGGGTAAGGCTGTAGGGAAATATGTCGTTGAAACCTTTATGAAGAAATAAGCGCTGTCGTCCGGTCAAAGTGTGCTGGGGTGCATTTGATCCAGGAAAAAAATCTGATCTATCAAATCATTTTCTACCCTGCATAATTAAATAAAGATTGTACAGCGAAAGAAAGAACCCCATGGAAGAAATAACCAATGTTAACCAAAAGCCTGTCAAACGGTAATTGGTTAATTTTAGCCTTGCTTCCAGCAATTGGTCCTTTTCCTTCTGATGTGGTTTTGCGACAGGATCAACCTTCTCCTTTGTATGATCTTTGATATGATGCCCTGCTGCTAAAAAGGACTCATACCCCCCTTTTATTATCCAGAATTTACCAAAGTTGGTAATATTTAAACCGGTATGCAATGCATCGGAGTACACGGCAAGCTTATCCCTAACCAATTGGTCGCACCATGATTTTGTGTTGGCAAACTCATCATTTTGAGTCGTAAAACAGGCTGTAGCATAGTCATAAACATTTAGTTCTTCTTTGTCATACAAAGCACATAACAGTTGTTGTAAAAATTCTTCCTTAAGCATAAAAACGATCTTCTGGGTTTACAATTGGATTGAAATAAATTTCAGTTTTTTCTTGCGTGTTCAATAAAAATATCCATGACTTCTTTTTCCTTTTCTATTTGTTTAAAAAAACTGTTCAGGTAATTGCTCATATCCTTTCTGTTATCCGGCGTAAGAAGTTCGAAGTTCATCACCAGTGAATCAATACGCTGACGTTGGCATCTAAAAACTTGCAGCGCCGATTGAACCTCTTTCATCGACCTTGGAAATCCCCTGTACACCCTTTGCCTAACAGAAATGATCGATAGTTCGGGTGGAGGAACGGCGTATGATGCATTTACCAGGCCGCAATAGTCAAAATCATAGGGCACAATGATGGGTACAGAAAAAGTATCTGAAATATTGTGCATCAATTTCAAATTTTTATACACGGGAACTGCCCAGTCTATGTTTCCGACCATGTATTGAAATAAAGCCAACAGCGTAGTTTGCTCCCTGGCCGTTGACTGGGTATGAAATACTTTCGATTCAATCTCCACGCAGTTATTTCGCTTTGCCATCTCATCCACATCTTCAATAAAGAATGAATAGCGTGATTGAGATTTTAATTTGTCATTGATATCCTGATACCTCATTTTTACCAGCCGTACACCAAAACTCTTTTCTGTTAGCAGGTTATAAATTTTATATACCAGGTATTCCTTTAATAATAACTGTTCATCATACTTATTACTTCCGCATGGCCAAACCAATTTAAGGCGTCCCAGGGAATTGAGAATCCCTTTTTTGGGAGATTTAAAACTTACCATAATGGGAGGCATATAGCATTCCCCTCTTCTGAATTCTCCTCTTGCCCTGATTGCAATATCTTCCGTTACTTTTAAACTATCGGTAAAAAGGCAGGTGATTGTAGCGGGCAGAAAATTAGTTTTATAATCCTTTCTCAATTTTTCGTTGATCAATTTCCTGAAATCCGCAACCAGGGTCATTTCCAAAATAGGTTCATCGGTAAAAAACTTCTTTTTATCAACAAAAAATGATTGTGCTGAGGCTACACTGTTGCCCAAAAATAATAGAATAGTAAATACCCGGATAATGATATTCCGATACAAGGTTTTGTTTGACCGGCCTGTTTGCAAAAACGATTGATCGTTGTGAAGATCGTGTAGCGATATTGGCCGATGTATTGAATTGAAACCGAAATTTCCTTTATATGCTGCTGAATGATTCATGGTATTTATAGGGGTATATTTTTCATCTGTTTTATTTCATTTATTATCTTACCGATGCAGTCTGCCTGGCATCTGAACCTTCAGCATCGTGCCGTGTAGTGATGCGGAGAATTGCTCTTCACATCGATTGCAATAACCCCAGCTATTAATTTGGAGTGGTCTACGGATTTTTGTGTGGACTGCGCAGAACGACTTAGGAACGACATGCAAGGCAGCAATACTTTTGAAGCAATTTTCATGAAAGAGTATTTAGGGAAATACATATCCCCTCATTACAATCAACAATAAAAGTAAAAATATATCCCCTCAAAATAACTGACTTCAGTCAACCGATAAAGAGATTTATATCATCTAAAGCGTTCATCAGCCGCTGTTAACCAGTTTCCGTAGAAAACATAGTCGACAAGAAATGGTAATTGTTTAAAATGGAAATAAACTACAGGCATATTCTGTTAGCAATTGCATGCAGAATTTTTCAAACCAAACTGATCAGTAAATATCTTAAACGGAACATATTGCTGATTTTCCAAAAACCACAATTGCAAACAGGTATTATCTTCATGCAAGTCAAAATTTTGGTATTATTCTGCAACTATACTTCGCAAGGTTTAAAAGAGTGAATAATGAACGGCTATTTTTGCATGCGGCAGTATCTTTTGGAGATAGGGTTTATTTTTCTTTTTTGCCTTGATGCAAAAAAGAAACAAAAAAAATCAAGGCTGCAACTAAAAAGGCTGAAAAATAGCCCATTGTGCTAAAATCAAGGAACTCGCCGTCAGTACTCCAATGAGGTAAAGATAATGCAGGCTCAGACAGCCTTGATTTTTTAACGCCCAACGGCCTATTTTTCTAGCACTTTTTAGTTGAGGCCGTACTAGCAGCAGTCGATGCATTAAATGCCAATTCTAAGTTTACAAGTCACTGTTTTACCCCTTGCACAGTATATCTTTATACAACTCCATTTCACAGTCACGCATGGTATAACACGAAACGGGTGCATTCCAATTTGACGGTTTGAGATACACATGTGGAGGGACATCAAGCCGGGTGAAGAAAAGGTAATTGTGGGCGTAATAAAAAATGCTGAACCACATTACCGGTTCAGCATTTTTATATTAGTTAATTTATTTTAATTACTCATCACCAGTTGGATCTTCCGGCAACCCGGTTGCTGGTTCGGCGCCTGTATTATCGTTTCCTTCAGTAGCAATATCAGTGTC
This sequence comes from Chitinophagales bacterium, assembly GCA_038213285.1. Taxonomy (GTDB): domain Bacteria; phylum Bacteroidota; class Bacteroidia; order Chitinophagales; family Chitinophagaceae; genus Ferruginibacter. The sequence continues at coordinate 1,107 of JBBQTL010000315.1, read as the reverse complement.
AGCCGCTCCGTTCTCCGGATTTACTACCGCATCATCTACAATAGTTTCACTAGCTGTTTCATCCAATATAACATCTTCCGGTTCTTCATCCAATTTTGTAATGGCAGCTATTTTATCTCCATCATCCACCCTTATCAATTTCACTCCCTGTGTAGCCCTCCCCTGTTCACTTACACTGGCCACGCTCATTCTAATGGTTACACCACTTACGCAAGTGATCATCAGGTCCTCTTTCTCGGTAACATCCAGTAAACCCACCAATGATCCGGTTTTATCCGTTACATTGATTGTTTTAACGCCTTTACCACCACGATTGGTAATACGGTAGTTGGCTTCGCCGGTTTCCGGATCGTCGAGGAAGGTACGTTTACCAAATCCTTTTTCACTCACCACCAAAATAGTCCGTGATTTATCCTCCCTGTTTATACAAACCATTCCTACCACTTCATCCTTTTCATCATCTACTTCAATTCCAAATACTCCAATTCCACCACGGCCTGTTGATCGCACTTTTTCTTCAGGGAAACGGATGGCACGGCCACTTTTAACTGCCAGCATGATCTCCGAATTTCCGTCGGTCATTTTTGCCTCCAGTAACTGGTCGCCTTCCTGTATATTAATGGCATTGATACCATTTTGCCTTGGACGGCTGAAATCTTCAAGATCCGTTTTTTTGATGATCCCCTTCTTGGTACACAAAACAATATAATGACTCTTTACATATTCCTCATCATTAAAATTCTTCACATCAATGATTGCCCTTACCTTATCATCCTGCGGTATCTGAATCATATTTTGTAAAGCACGGCCCTTACTGGTTTTATCTCCTTCGGGAATTTCGTACACTTTTAGCCAGAAGCATCTTCCCATTTCGGTAAAGAACAACATTGTATTGTGCATTGTGGCACTGAACAAATGGGTCAGAAAATCTTCATCTCTTGTGCCGGAGGCTTTGGATCCGATCCCTCCCCTGCTCTGTGTTCGGAATTCAGTCAAGGGCGTACGTTTGATGTATCCAAGGTTTGAAATAGTAATGACCATTTCGTCATCAGCATAAAAATCTTCAGGATTAAATTCCTCAGCATTGGGAACGATTTCTGTACGTCT
>JBBQTL010000314.1:0-5260 GCA_038213285.1 Chitinophagales bacterium | reverse complement strand
CGTCCACTCAGGGACAAAATATTGGTAATAGTAGAAAATGCTTAAACTAGGGTATGGTATTGTCACGTTGATTTTTTCTTCGCTCCATAGGAATTCACGCCCGAAGCTCCAGTAGAAAATGGGCCGTAGTCAAATTATTTTCCCAAATACTTTGAAATACAAAGTACTTTACGTAAACTTTGAAAAACAAAGTGCTTTTCCGTTACGGGAAGGATAATTCAAAAGAGGCTGATACATCCCGGCGAAAACAATAAGGGCTGGTATTAGCGAACAAATATTATTCAATCTATTACAATTATTATGAAAGAAGAAATCCTAACAAATCTCGACAATCCCGGTCAACTGGAAAAGTTGTATCGAACTGACAAACCAGCTTTTAAGCGGGCATTTAAGGCATTGTATCCGGAACTTAACGACAACCCTCTTCTTGGCTTTTGGAGGGAAAGACTAAATTTCTCCATAGAAGATGTTTCCCGGGGTAGGGGTAAAGAACTGGTATTTGTGATTGTTGCATCTCTGCTAGCAGGTATTATCGCAAAGCTGCCGGCAATTTTATCTATCAACGAAGAATTTTTCTACGGCAGGAACATTGGTTTTATCATTTTCCCGCTGTTAACGGCTTACTTTGCCTGGAAGAATAAATTATCACCAGGTAAAATTGCTTTTATTGTTGGTACAACCCTCATCAGTTTAGTTTTTATCAACTTCCTTCCCGATGTTAAAAAAAGCGATACCTTAATTTTATCCTGTGTCCATATACTCTTATTCCTTTGGTCGGTATTGGGTTTTGCATTTGTTGGTGAGCCGCAAAATAACGATGAGAAGCGGCTTGGCTTTTTACAATATAACGGTGACCTGGTAGTCATTACAACACTCATCCTGGTAGCTGGCGCAATCCTGACCGGCATAACAATCGGGCTTTTCTCATTAATCGGGTTTAGTATTGAAAAGTTTTATTTTGAAAACATTGTAGTTTTCGGTCTTCCGGCTGCTCCAATTGTAGGCACTTATCTTACCCAAACTAATCCGCAGTTGGTAGGTAAAGTTTCACCGGTTATTGCTAAAATTTTCAGTCCGCTGGTATTGGTGATGTTGGTAATCTATCTTGTGGCAATGGTTTATTCGGGGAAAGACCCTTACAACGACCGGGAGTTTTTACTCATTTTTAATGCGTTATTAATTGGCGTTATGGGCATCATTTTCTTTTCTGTAGCCGAAGTATCCAAAGCAATTAAAAGTAAGGCTGAAATTTGGGTGCTTTTTCTCCTGTCTGTTGTAACCGTAATTGTAAATGGCATAGCGCTATCCGCTATCTTATTCCGGATTTCCGAATGGGGAATTACGCCGAACAGGGTAGCGGTGCTGGGCAATAATGGCCTTATTTTAATAAACCTGGTCCTGGTAACGGCACAACTTTTTAAGGTACTTTCAAAGAAAGCGGACATAAGCGGAGTTGGAAAAGCTATTTCCTTCTACCTGCCCATTTATTTTGTATGGACAATTATTGTGACCTTTTTATTTCCGTTGGTATTTGGATTTAAATAAAGAAACAATCAGGTTCAGCGGCTTGAAGTTCTTCTGCATCCTGTCTGTTAAACATTGATATATTTTGCCCGCTTTTCAGGTAAGAAACAAGTAAATTAAAATCATCTTTTCTCACTCAGGATAAATTATTTATCGAACGCTTTCATAATATTGTCAATTTAATAGTGATAAAATATTCCCTTATTATTACCTATTTCATGATAGTAAAAAATTTTAAAAGCCTGTATCCGTGCCTTACTTTATTCCTGGAAAAAATTCAAGCATAAAAGCTTTGAAAAGATAAAAATTTACAAGTTTTTATTATACCTTCTTCCTACTTTTATTGGTAAATAGCAGCACCTGTAAACAGTGGAAGTGTGAAAATCAATGCCCTGTACCAGCCTCCATTAATAGTAAATGCATGTTTAAGTATCACAGCATTTACCAATATAAGCACTGATAAAATCATCGTGTAAAGCGAAACTGTTTTTTGATTTGGTAACATAATAATTTATGTATGAGTTTTAATAACAATCGTTTTTTTTACCGCCTGCAAAATACACAGGTATTGATAGCAAACCATTTACTTTTAATAGCCTGCAGAAGCAAATAATACTTTATGCTATTTGTTTCAATTTATTTCCGGTCATTTGCAAAAGCATCTATTCCCATTTCCTGTCCTTATCTTCCAACTCCTGCATTTCTTATATGTTATTGTTGATATGCCTGTAAAAATTCAATTCTCTGGATTCTCTGTTATCTGTAAATTCAAAATGTAGCACAATTTTATTTAGATAATGCTCAGTTTTTTTCGTCCTGGAGCTGGCTTTATAAAATGATTTTGTATTTTTTTTTATAGAACATTTCTTTACCAGTTCAAGGTCAATTATGTTCCTTTCGTATGTGTCTTCATCGCCCGATTGAACAATCAATAGTTTCAATTTCATAGCATTCAGACACGGACAAAACCATTTAGAAATTTCTGGCTTGAAAAGGATAAATTATTGTCAGCGCCTAATTTGCTTAACTGCGACAGAAGCATCGTTAGCGTTTTCTTCTTCTCCTTGTTGGTGATATAATTGAAACCAATAAAAATAAATGCAAAAAAGAGTATTACAAATACTGAAAAAGCAATAGTGGACATTTTTTTTATATTAATAGTAGTAGGATGCAGCGACGAGATTGAATGGAAGGATTATTGATCTGAAATAAAAGCAGACGTACACCTCATATTCAAAATGAATGCAAGACATGCCTAAACAACTGTCATTTGAAATGAATGGAGATAACAAGGAATAAATCCCAAACCTTAAAGATATCAGGCTTGGGTAAAAATATTGAAGTCCTTAAAATTGGAGAAGTAATATAATTTTTTCAGAATGGGGAAAATTCGGTAAACGAACAGGCATATAATGCCGTTAGCGTAAATATACTGTACCTGCTATTAAGTATGTGGACACTATTAATTCTGTTGTTTGTCATGTGTTGCGATTGTATCAACTTTCGTTTAGATTGCCAGTTGTATTAATAAAAAGTTAGTTAAAATTTTTTTGCGCCAATGTAAATTGAAGGTTAACCTATTTTGGTATAATTAAAATCCTAATGACTCTGGCAGAATCACCTTGCATTGTAAATTATGAATTCTCTCATCTGCCAGAATCTAGCATGCCAACCTGATATCAGGCTTTGTTTCACCCAATCGTTCCAAAGTTGTATGCTCATTTCTTTCGAAATTTGTGGAAGGAATTTTTGGGTTTACTATTTCTAGCAGACAGGTACCGCAACGGCCCATGCCCTTGCAATCGCCAAAGCCTTCAATATATATTTGATCGAAAATGAAATGCATTAAACTTCTGTATCCATGTGTATAGGTTTCCAAAACATGTAGCTCATTGTTGTAATCAACAGTTATTTTGATACTATTTCTTTCAGCACTCACTTTTTCTTTAATTCAATACTTGATAAAAAATGAGTACCGTCTTCAATGTTTTTTGCCAGTTTTCTGACAGTGGTTTCTTCAAATGTTTTTTTCATCGTGCTTCTTAAAACAGCGTAGGTATCGTGAAAAGCACAGGGATGGCCGTTTGAGCATCGCCTTAGTCCAAAGCCGCAGGCTGTAAATATTTGTAAGCCATCTACGGCATGAACGATATCAATGATAGGTGTATCCATCTGGTATTCTTCTATAAAAAAGCCACCATAAGGCCCTTTAAGCGAAGTGATGATTTTATGTTTATTAAGTACCTGCATTGTTTTAGCAGTAAAAGCTTCGGGGGCATCAATTTCTTTTGCAATCTGCTTCACATTTAGTTTTATTTTATCATCAGCTTTTGATGCTAAAAATACAACAGCTCTTAATGCATATTGGCATGCTTTTGATATCATTATTTTAAGATTAATTTATTCGAATTTACAGAAAAAATTATCCTCTATTTGTCTTTTGTTTGCGATTGGACATTAGCTGAATTATTTTTACAACGAATTTTTTTTTACGCTTTTCATAATCCTTGCAATATTGTAGGCCCTGGTTTTAGCTGTTGTGGCTATACATCCGGAAAACGTTTCATCAATCGTTTCTTCAAAAAGTTTCAGCCATTTATCAAAATGATTTTTCTCCAAAGGCATCGGTAAATGTTTTGCCATAGGATCATTTAAATATCGTTTTGAATACAATAAAATACTACTCCAGAAGTTGCACATGGTTTGCAGGTGTCCTTCCCAGTTATCTTTTATAATGGAATTAAAAACAGGAGCAAGCAACTCGTCATTGCGCACTTTTGTATAGAACTGATTCACCAGGTTTGTTATATCTTCTTCGGTTTCAATATCGTGTCTTATCATTATCTTTTTTTTATTAATTCAGCTTATACAATTGTTACAGTACCTTTTTCTTTTATGGACGCTAAACGCCGCATAAAATTGTCGGCCATAATTGATGCTCTCCATCTGGCATCATCAGCCATAGTCCCGGAAAAGTGAGTATCAATGGTTTCATTAAAGAGCAGTAGCCATCTTTCAAAATGTAATGGAGTAATGGTATCCATCTTTGCATGTTTGGAAAATGGGTTGCCCACATATCCCTTTTCACCGAATAGTGCTGCATTCCAAAACAAATACATTTTATCAAGGTGCGGCTGCCAGTCTGCAGGTATATGTTCAAAGAAGACAGGAGATAACAAATTGTCTTTTTTCATTTTGCTGTAAAAATTATCTACCAAAAATTTGATATCATTTATACCAGCAATACTTTTTTAGCTTCCATTGTATTAGATTGAATAATTGGTAACCAAATAATAAATTGCCCAGCTTACAAACGCAATTAGCAATATCCAAATCCATGAGGGAACAGTTTGAGGCGTTTCGCTTCCCTCAATTATAAATTTCCTTTGGTGCCCTTTTCCGTAAGCATTAATCATCAATGAAACTATACCATCCACGACGTCATTCTCCTTTAAGCCTTCAATTGCTACCGCAGGTCCGTTACGCACTACAAATGGAATTTTCCGTAATCCTTCTTTTCCGGTTACGTCTTTACTTACAACCGTCATTACATGTTCACCATCTGTTAACTTCCGGGTGTCCAGCTCAAAGTTTGCCGGTGTTGCAAAGGTTGCAATGGGTTGTTTCTGATCATCTATAAAAATACGAATGGTGCTTTTATCTTCCATATTCTGCTGAATTAAGAATGCTGTTTTTAATATGGTTACTATTTTTTTCGCCGGGTTTCCATAAGTAG
>JBBQTL010000313.1:0-5350 GCA_038213285.1 Chitinophagales bacterium | reverse complement strand
GGTGTGAGCAAAATCAATAGTTTTTCCAACACTTCCTTTTTATGGCACTTCAAATCAGCCAGTTCATTCACACAGATCATGAAGGTACTTACTGCAGTATTAAAACTAAACCGCTCGGTGTCTTCTTCAATTTTTTTGATGGTTTTATGCAGTACTTTCAACTCGGCATCTGTGGCTTTGTCATGGTTCCAAACCTTTCCTTTAACATCGTAGAAAAACAAGCGCCAAAGTTTGCGTAAAAAACGATGCACACCTTCAATGCCCTTGGTATCCCAGGGTTTGCTTTGTTCTACAGGGCCGAGAAACATTTCGTACATGCGGAAAGTATCGGCGCCGAATTTGTCTACTAATACATCGGGGTTCACTGTGTTGTATTTTGATTTGGACATTTTTTCGACTTCGGAACGGCATAAAAATATCATATCCTTTTTCTCCCCTGTTTCAATAGTAGTCATTGTGTGTTGCCTGATGAATTCAGCGTTAACAAATTCCGATTTCCATCTTTTGAAAGCCTCAATATCTAATTCGTTTCCATCCACGATGTTTACGTCAACATGCAACCAATTATAAGAAGGGACTAATATCTCGCTTTGGTCTTCAAGTACTCTAATACCGTTCCAATTAGGGGCATATTTTTTATAAAAAATTAATTTCTCATCATTATTCATTCTTTGAAAATCATCCACATATTTATATGAGATAAATAATGGGGAACATATTTCAATAAAAGACATCGCAAGATTAGTTTGTTCACTTCTAACCGCTGTAATATTTACCCTAAAGACAAACCTTGAACTCCCCTGTATCATCCCCTGATTCACCAACTTCTTAAAAGGCTCATCAAATCCAATATATCCCAGGTCAAATAAAATTTTTGTCCAAAGGCGGCTGTACAATAAATGGCCTACGGCGTGTTCGGTGCCTCCAATGTATATGTCTACCTGGTTCCAGTAATCGCTGGTTGTACGATCGCAAAATGTTCGGGTGTTTTGTGGATCCATGTAACGAAGGAAATACCAACTGGAGCCGGCGTAACCGGGCATGGTGGAGGTTTCGCGTTTGACCCCCTCAACATTCACCCAATCCCCAATATTCGCCAGTGGTCCTTCTCCATTTGGTCCGGGGCCGTATTTATCTACATACGGTAATTCGAGCGGCAATTCATCCGCATCCAATTGTATCGCTATACCATCGCTCCAGATGATGGGAAATGGTTCGCCCCAATATCGCTGGCGGCTAAAGCCTGCATCCCGCATCCTGTAATTTACCTTGCGCTTGCCAATACCGAGTTCTTCAATTTTATTTACTGCTACATCAATGGCATCCTTCATCAATAGTCCATTTAAAAAACCGGAGTTTTGCAGGGTGGCTTCCTTGGTTGCATTGGCTTCATCGCCATTATAATAATCACCGATAATATTGGTGATGGAAATATTAAAATGTTTGGCAAATGCAAAATCACGTTGATCGCCGCAGGGTACCGCCATGATGGCTCCTGTGCCATAACCAGCCAACACATACTCTGCTATCCAGATGGGAATTTCTTTGCCATCGAAAGGATTGATGGCGTAGGCCCCGGTAAAGCAACCGGTTATTTGTTTTACTTCGGACAGGCGCTCCCGCTCGCTGCGGCTTTTTACATAATGTAAGTACTTTTCTATGTCCTCTTTTTGATCATCCGAAGTAATAAGGCTTACCAATTCATGCTCCGGTGCAACTACCATAAAGTCTACCCCAAAAATGGTATCGGGCCTGGTGGTGTACACCCTTAGCGGTGTAGCATGACCTTTGATTGCAAAATCCATTTCTGCACCCTGGCTTTTACCAATCCAGTTCTTTTGCATCTCCTTCATGGCATCACTAAATTCAATGCGTTCCAGGCCTTCCAGTAAACGATCTGCATATTCTGTAATGCGCAGGTACCATTGCCTCATTTTCTTTTTCTCCACCGGGTGTCCACCACGTTCGCTTACCCCGTTCACTACCTCATCATTGGCCAATACCGTACCCAATGCTTCACACCAGTTTACTTCACCATAGGAACTGAATGTTAAGCGATAATCCATCAATATATCCTGCCTTTTTTTTTCATCAAAGGCATTCCATTCTTCCGCTGAAAATTTAATTTCCTTATCGCCTGGGCTTGGATGATTTGCGTTACCTTCTGCATCAAATATTTTTATTAATTCAGCAATGCGTTCGGCTTTGTTGTTTATGCGGTTGTACCAGCTATCAAATATTTGCAGGAAGATCCACTGCGTCCATTTGTAATATCCCGGATCGCTTGTTCTTACTTCCCTGTCCCAATCATAACTAAATCCTATTTTATCCAATTGGCTCCGGAATGTGTCGATGTTCTTTTCGGTAGTTACAGCAGGGTGTTGTCCCGTTTCCAGTGCATACTGTTCTGCAGGTAACCCGAAACTGTCGTAGCCCATGGGATGTAACACATTGTACCCCTTTAGTCTTTTATACCGGCTGTAAATATCACTGGCGATATAGCCCAATGGATGCCCTACATGCAACCCTGCCCCACTCGGGTAGGGGAACATATCCAGCACATAATATTTTGGCTTTTCTGATTCGTTCGGTACTTTATATACACCGTTTTCTTTCCACTTTGCCTGCCACTCCTTTTCTATTTTTCTAAAATCGTATTCCATTGATATTTGAATATTTAAATTTTTTCAGTTTATAATCATTCTTTTCTTCATCGCCTTTTTTATAGTTCCATTGGGCAAAACGGATTTGCCGTACTCCTTTTTTTCAACCATCCCGGCAGATTTTATAATTTATTGCTGCAACAATATTTCAGACTGTGAAAGAAAAGTTATTTTACTCTTTACACCCTATTGAAGTATCATTCAATAAAAATATATTTAGCGGGTAATCGTTTTGTAGTGGACAAAAATACAGTAAAGCACGTAAAATCCTTTACTTTTGCCACTATCGGTTTATTGAAATTTTAAAATAAACATAAACCAGGAATCAACCATTTAGCGCCTGTCTGTAAGTTAATCAGCCGGGGATAAAAAAATTATTAGCCCATGTCTCAAGCCGGAAAATCCTCCTCAAAACGCAGTAAACCATCTTATGTATATGCAATCATTGGCGTTGCGCTGGTATTATTTCTTTTTGGAATTGTAGGATGGTTGTTTTTAAATCTTAAAAAGTCTGGGGAAATGTTTAGGGAAAATATCCAGGTACATGCCTGGATTACCCCTTCCGCCGCCAAAAAACAGGTGGACTCGCTGCAAAAATATATTGCTTCCCGCCCGTATGTAAAAACGGCGGAATACGTAACCAAGGAAAAAGCCATACAAAAATGGAACGCAGAGAATGACAGTTCCTGGAAAAAATTTATTACCAATAACCCTTTACCGGAAAGCATCGATTTTTATGTGAAGGCTGATTATATGGATAAAGATAGTTTGAGCGTTTTAAGCAGTTACCTCGATTCTAATTTTGTAGGCGTAATGTCAGAATTCCAATATCCAAGAGAAACAGTGGGCTATGTAAGTTCCTATACAAAATATATTGCTGCGGGGATACTTGTATTTGCCATCATACTTTCCATCATCGTTATCATATCCATCGACAATACCATCCGGCTGGCCATGTACAGCAACCGGTTTTTAATAAAAACTATGCAAATGGTGGGTGCCACCAGGGGATTTATTGCGAAACCGCTTGATATAAGGGCTGTTATCAATGGCTTAATTGCAGCAGTTATTGCTATTGTTGCTGTATTTGGATTTATTTTATTGGTAGAAAACTTTATTCCATGGCTCCGGTTATTAAGAGACGCCAGCAATATGGCCCTGATCATTACCGGCATATTGATATTGGGTATCACGATTTCATTGATTAGTACCCACCGTTCCGTATTAAAATATTTACAGATGAAACTGGATGACCTTTATTAATGGAGAATTAATAATTTTTTTATTGATAATGTTTTAAGGCTGGAATAACAGGAAACTTTATAAAGTATAATAATATTGAGCCCTGTTAGAAAATTAATACTTTTATTTGCACTTTAAAATAATTAACATGAGTATAGATAAAAAAAAACCTGTTACCAGGGGTTTATTTGGCAAGGAAAATTATATGATTATGCTGGGAGGTTTAATTTTATTAGCCATTGGATTCTTCTTAATGGCTGGAGGAAAAAGTACGGATCCCAGTGTTTTTAACGACGATGAAGTTTATAGCACCACCAGAATCACCATTGCACCGTTTTTAATTATCGTCGGGTTCGTAATTGAGATTTTTGCAATTATGAAAAAGCCGAAAGAGGCGTAGTTGAGGTAGGGAAAGTGAAAAGGTATATAAAGGTTATGGGGTTAATAAACGAAACTATATTTGCAGAACATTTCCTGCTGTCAAATAAATGATTGTTAATGCGGTGTTTTTAATATCGCATTTTTTGTTTGAGTTGCCACCAGTTTCTTATTTACTTAAAAGATTATAAGCATCATTTTAGTTGACCGTAAAATCGCTTATATAGCCATAACCTTTATCAACATACCTATTATCTTCCGTTATCTACTTTATCAACCTCATAACCTTTATTTACCTTTTACATTACAAACTATATCAGCACAATGACTACTGTTCAATCCATCATTATTGCTATCATCGAAGGACTTACAGAATTTTTGCCAATTTCATCTACTGCACACATGAAGTTTGCACATCCTTTGCTTGGTATAGCGCCTTCTCCTTTTGTTGATATGTTTGAAGTAGTGATACAACTGGCAGCCATACTGGCGGTAGTAGTACTCTATTGGAAAAAGTTTTTTGATTTTAAAAAATTCAATTTTTATATTAAGTTAATCATTGCGGTGATACCTGCGTTGGTATTTGGGTTTCTGTTAAAGAAACATATTGATGCAGCACTTGGCAACCTTTCCTTTATTGCCTGGGTAATGGTTGGTGGCGGTGTTATTCTTTTATTTATCGATAAGGTTTTTAAAAACCCGGTAGTTGATTCGGAAGAAAAAGTGAGCAACAAAACTGCTTTTATCATTGGTTGCGGACAGGTATTGTCAATTGTTTTTCCGGGGTTAAGCAGGAGTGCTGCAACTATTATAACCGGCATGAGTCAAAAACTAACCCGGAGTGCGGCCGCCGAATTTTCATTTTTTTTAGCAGTTCCCACGATGCTGGCGGCATCGGCAAAAAGTTTTTTAGACACCTGGTTAGATCATCCCGAAGTGCTGGAAAAGTCTAATTTAGTAACACTGCTGCTGGGTAGTGCAGTTGCATTTATTGTATCGGTACTTGCCATAAAATTTTTCATCGATTTTTTAAAAAAATATGGTTTCCGTATCTGGGGTGTTTACCG
>JBBQTL010000312.1:0-5475 GCA_038213285.1 Chitinophagales bacterium | reverse complement strand
TACCGGTGTTACTGTATCAACACTGCCATTAGGAGTTTCATTATCGAATACCCTTAATGTATATAAGATTAGTGGAATTCCGACGGTTCCTGGTTCTTATACATATTCCATAACAACAACAGGCCCATGCGCTCCGCAGGTTACTGTAAACGGAGCTATCAATGTAACCAGGCAAATCATTACATTGAATTCAGGCAACAACAGTCAAACGGTTTGTATAAACACCCAGGCGATCGCCAATATCCAGTACACGATTGGCGGAACCGGTAACGGTGCAACCGTTACAGGTTTACCCACAGGGTTGAGCGGAAGCTATAATAGTGGGATCTTTATTATCAGCGGTACGCCATCTGTGTCAGGTACATTTAATTATACGGTCACTACATCGGGAGCTTCCTGTGCAGTGGTACAGGCTACCGGTACTATTACAGTTACGCCAGCGGCTGCTGCAACGCTGAGCTCAGCAGCGGGCACCAATAATCAAATCATTTGTGACAATACAGCATTGACGCCCATTACTTACACTATCAATAATGGCACGGGTGCATCCATCACTTCAGGTGCCCTTCCCACAGGAGTTACTGGCTCATTTAGCGGGGGAGTGTTCACTATCAGTGGTGTACCTGCTGCCGGAGTGATCGGCACCTTTAACTACACCATCAGTACAACCGGTGGTTGTGGAACAGGTACAGCCACAGGCACAATCACTGTGCAGGGACAGACCGTTACGCTGTCAGGTTCGGCTTCACCTTCATTATGTATAAATACCCTAATGACAGATATCGTTTATACGATTGGAGGCACAGCATCCTCAGTAGTAGTTGCGGGATTGCCAACCGGTGTAGGTTATTCGCTTGTGGGAACAACGCTTACCATCAGCGGAACTCCATCCGTAAACGGTACATTCAACTACACAGTGACAGTGTCCGGTAGTTGCCCTGCTCCGGCCACCGCTTCCGGTACAATTACTGTACAGCCAGCTGCTATCGGCGGTTCACTTACCTCTCTTTCTATCTGTAGCGGTACCGGTGGTAGCCTTACATTGAGCGGCTCAAACGGCACCATCAATCGATGGGAATCATCTATCAACAACGGAGCCACCTGGACCTCAATCGCCAATACAACCATTACGCTAAATTATACCAACATGCTGGTGCCAACCCTTTATCGGGTTGTGATAAGCAATGGCTGCGGACCCGTATTTTCAACTGTGGCATTGGTGGGTATCCACAACCTCTGGACTGGCGCTGTAAGCACCGACTGGAGCGACCCGCTCAACTGGTCCGATGGATCATTACCGTCCACTACTTGCCCGAATGTTATGATTCCGGCAACTGCCAGGTTGCCGATACTTTCTTCGGGTATTGCCACCATTCCTAGCCTGGTGATTGCACCAACCGCATTTCTGACAGTTACCGGAGCCACGCTCCAAATCGCAGGCAGTATTACCAATGGGGGCATATTTGATGTTGGCAATGGCACGTTGGATTTCAATGGCACTTCGCCACAAACAATTGCCGGAAACTTATTTTTAGGTAACACGATAAAAAATCTGACGGTTAGTAATGCGACCGGGGTTACTGTTTCCAATGCCCCGGCACTTCCATTAAATGTGAGTGGTGTATTGGCTTTTGGTGTGAGCAATTCAACCCTTCATACCGGCGATAATATTGTGCTGACCTCAACCGCTACCAACACTGCGAGGGTAGCAGATATTACGAGTGGAGGAATGTCAAATAATCAATTCGATGGAAAAGTTACCGTAGAACGCTTTTATCCCAATAATAATCCGCAGACACATAGAGGCTGGAGATTAGCGACTGCACCGGTAAAGGATGGCGGAACTATATTTGAGCAATGGCAATTGAATGGAGCGGCATACAATATAAATCCGGTGACCGGCAATGTTGGAAAGGGTACGTTAATCACAGGACCTCCTAGTGGTTATCCCAACGGTCTCGATCCTACCCCACACAATAATTACTCTCTTAGGAAATTTAAAGTCATGAATTACGTAGATGTGGCGAATACAAAAGTGCCATTGTCACCCACCGTAGGAACCCTTGTTGATGATCTGGCCGATAACGAAGGGTATTTCCTTTTTGTAAGGGGTGACAGAAATCCTCAACTGACCAATGTTGCTTATAATAGTGTAACTACCTTAAGCAGTAAAGGGTTGCTGCAAACAGGTACACAGAAATTTACTGTCAATAATGAGTTTGAATTGGTTGGCAACCCTTATGCATCACCGGTTGATTTTAATAAGATAAATAAATCCAATAACATATTTCCGAATGTATTCTATGTATGGGATCCAAACATTAACCAGGTAGGGGCATTTGTAACGATGGAAGATGTTACTACGCCCGGAGTTTTTCTACCTTCAGTACCGTTTGGCCCTGCGGGCTCTTCACAGCGTAATGATATTCAAAGCAGCCAGGCTTTTATGGTAAGAAGAGCTTTGCCTGGCCCTGCTACGCTGATATTTGAGGAAGCACATAAATCAACGACCAACAATACGGCCATCTTCAGGCCGGTTACCCCTGCCGGCGTGGTTACCAGTTTAAGAGCGAATCTTAACATTGTGAACAACGATCAATCCAGTTTCCTGGCAGATGGAACATTGATACAATTCAATGACAGGTTTAGTGCAGCGGTTGACCTGTATGATCCTTTAAAGTACACAAATATTAATGAGAATTTGTCAGTATTGCGGAATAGTAAATTTCTTGCGGTGGAAAGACGGCCATTGGTTAAAAACACCGATACGATCTTTCTGCAGCTTACCAGGATAACACAGCGCAAATACCGTTTTGAATTTTCACCGGAAAACTTTGATCCAGCTTTAACCGCCTTCCTGGAAGATAGCTATACCGGCAAACAAACGCCACTAAACCTGGCGGCTGCAACCACCCACGACTTTGCTGTTACAACTGATGCAAAAAGTGCTGTAGTCAACCGTTTCAGGATTGTATTTAAACAGATTGTGGCCGGGCCATTGCCGGTTACCTTTACCAGCGTAAAGGCAAACAGGCTGGCAGATAAAATAGCCGTGGAATGGAAGGTGGAAAATGAAATTAATATCAGCAGGTACGAGGTAGAAAAAAGTGCTGATGGAATAAACTTTGCAAAGGCTGCTACTACAGCAGCCACCGGGTCAAACAGCAGTAGTACCACCTACAATTGGCTGGATGCGAATCCGCTAACGGGTAATAATTTTTACAGGATACGTAGCATTGGAATTGATGGTAGTGCTGAATACAGTGGCATAGTAGTGGTTAAAATTGGAGATTTACCATCCGGCATAAGAATCTATCCTAACCCGGTAACCAATGGCATCATTGGAGCTGAATTTAAAAACATGGCGGCAGGTATTTACAACGTGAAGTTGCTGAACAGTGCAGGCCAAACCATATTCAGTAAAACGGTGAGTCATGCTGCCGGAAACGCAATGCATCATATTCAGCCTGATTACAAAATGATTTCGGGAATTTATAGCCTGGAGGTAACCTCTCCTTCAAAGGAAATCACCCGGATAAAAGTGATCGTAAAATAAAATCAGGGGTAGTAATTAGCAACCAGGATACCGGCTTTCGCACTTCGAAGGCCGGTATTTTTATGCCGGGAAATTTTGCACACCGTTTTCAAAACAACAAAAATCTATTTGGTGCATTGTTGAAACATATTCCATTTGACCAACTTTATCAATGTCCGATTGGGGAAAAAAAATACCCGGTTTACATTTATTGTTTTCAATAGATGCAACCAGGTATTCGTTTAGTTCGTTGAATAAAAAATATTTACTTATCCAGCTTTATTTCACCTACTTCTGTGTTTTTGTCTGCGGCTACTACCAGTTCCTTGATTTCTGCATTGCGGTAAGGAGCTTTGGCGCTAATCACCAGCTTCCAGGTACCGGGCGCTACTTCAATATTAAATGCGCCTTCTGAACTAACCGTAGTCTTTACGGTATCGGCATCTTTAATTGCCCATACGGCTTCTGCTGCATCTGCAGGTGTTACTTTGCCACTAATACCAGAGGGTGCAATGGTAGTCATGGCAGTAAAGCCAAGAATAGCAATTCCGGACAGGCAAAATGTTGCGATTGTCTTTTTCATAATGTACTTTTTTAATTAGTAATTGAATGGATGAACAGGTAAATTTTTATTCCATAATTATGATTGATGATTGATCGCCACATCGGTTGATGCCGGAGTTTAAGAAATTATATCAGGCAGAAAAACAATTACTATGCCATGGGCCGTATATGTGGAGAACTGAAAGTAAAGTTAATTAAGTTAAGAAAGCTAACCAGGCGGATATCAGTCTGAAATGCTTTGTTGGAGGTGCGTACAGCATTTTATAGAACTTGATTAAAATTTCATTTTTTAATCAACTAATCAATCATCAGTAGTGAAATTTAAAAAATAATCAGTAGTGAAATTTAAAAAAAGAGCGATGGAATTATTAAGGTTTTTTATTAGATTCAATATCCTCTCTCCGGAAGTCTATCCCATATACACAGGAGCCCTAACTCTTCAAAAAAGTAAAAAGAGATTACACCATCAGAGTCTAAGAACCCTCCTTCGGAGGGCAGGGAGGCTTTAACGCTCAAAAATTAAAAAAAGGATAACACCATTTGGGCTCTAAGAACCCTATTTCGGAAGATAAGGAGGCTTCAATGTTCGAAAATTAAAAAAGGGATTACCATCATCTGGCTCCAAGAACCCTCCTTCGGAAGGCAGGGAGGCTTTTTTACCAATTTAATCAGTTAGTTTTGCAGCACTTAAAAGCACTTTTGAACGGATGAAGAATATTAGAAATTTTTGCATTATTGCCCATATCGACCACGGCAAAAGCACATTGGCAGATCGTTTACTTGAATTTACCCATACCATCGGAGAACGGGATATGCAGGCACAGGTACTGGATGATATGGATCTTGAAAGAGAAAAAGGCATTACCATTAAGAGCCATGCGATACAAATCAACTATAACTGGAAGGGAGTAGAATACGTGTTTAACCTGATTGATACTCCCGGCCACGTTGACTTTAGTTACGAGGTGAGCAGGGCACTTGCTGCTTGTGAAGGTGCCTTGTTACTGGTAGATGCATCGCAGGGCATACAGGCGCAAACCATCAGCAATCTTTACCTCGCCATTGACAATAACCTGGAGATCATTCCCGTGATCAATAAGATTGACATGGAAGGAGCCATGATACCTGAAGTAACCGACCAGATAGTGGAACTAATTGGTTGTAAACCCGAAGATATTTTACTCGCAAGTGGCAAGAGTGGCATCGGCATTGAAGAAATTTTAACCGCTATTATTGAAAGGGTGCCGGCTCCTACGGGAAATGTAGATGCACCTTTGCAGGCCCTTATTTTTGACAGTGTGTACAATAGTTTCCGCGGTATCATTGTGTATTACCGCATCTTTAACGGCACCTTAAAGAAAAATGACAAGATTAAA
>JBBQTL010000311.1:0-5489 GCA_038213285.1 Chitinophagales bacterium | reverse complement strand
GTTCTTTTTACAGGATAATCGAAGGGAGGAGGGGTAAAAAATAATATTATCATGACGACATTAAATTTAAATTTATAAGCGTAGATTATTTTAAAAAATGATTGATACAGGTAAGTACATATCACAACTTTCAAAGGACTTCGCCGGTAAAAATAATTTGCCGCCATGGGAAATTACCCGTAACCTGGCAACAATATTATTTGAACGGATCATTCAATTGGGTAATGAGTTTGAGATAAAAGAAGGGGTGGCAATTCACCAAACCGCCCATGTAGAACAGGGGGCTATTTTAAAAGCCCCGTTGATAATAAGTGAGCACAGCTTTGTTGGAGCAAACGCTTATTTACGCAGCGGTGTTTATTTAGGAAATTCAGTAACAATCGGAACAGGATGTGAAATAAAAACGAGCCTCATTTTTAATAACTGCACAATCGCTCATTTTAATTTTATTGGTGACAGTATTATTGGCAGTCATGTAAATTTTGAGGCAGGGTCCATTACGGCCAATCATTACAATGAAAGGGAAAATAAATTGATTGCAGTCATTTGCAACGGCACAATCATAGAAACGGGTGTTGCTAAATTTGGCGCATTGGTTGGTGATCATTCAAAAATAGGGGCCAATGCAGTTTTATCGCCAGGAACAATTTTGCCGCCATACAGCATTGTAAAACGGCTTGAATTAATTGAACAGTTAAGAGATCAACCCCGCGTATAGTTATCGGTATCTTTTAGTGCTAACTCTTACCCGGGTACAGCCATCCGTAATATGCTATGCCTAGTTTTTTAAGCACTTCTTAACCACCTGTTTTGTCATTTGAAAAAATAGTAAAATCAATTAACTTATTTCCTGAACAAATACAGGCGGCAATGATGGAAACAGCAAAGTTATTCCGGTACTAACAATTCCTGTCTGTATATTTCAGCCTTCGTTAAAGCATACACGAAAAAGATGTTAATATTTTTAAGAAATCCACGGAGGAAATGATAAGCCCCGCTTTTGATACTTCATGCTTTGTTTATCACCGTTCATCATGCAATTTCTGTGATTCAGCATAACTCTTTGCAACTCCAATGAAATTATCATTCTATTTGCATTAATGAAACCATCAACGAAAAGTTTCGTTAAGTTAAAAAAAACACAAATAGAATTGATTGTTAGCGTGTACTTTTTTACGCAAACCATGTATCATAGGATTCAGATACGTTGGGGCAAAAATGGCAGTGGGAAATTAAAACGATAAATAAATTATTGTCGATTTTCAAAACCATCATCCTTATATAATGTCAACATAAATAAATTAAAGCAATGATAATACGGAAAGCGGAATTGGAAGATGTAACAAACCTGTCCGTAATGTTTGATAACTACCGTCAATTTTATAAAATGGAGTCTGATATAGCAGGTGCAGTTTTGTTTTTGAATGACCGGATTAATCACAACGAATCAGAAATATTTATTGCTGAAAATGAAGATAAAGTGATGATGGGTTTTGTGCAATTATACCCGGTATTTTCTTCTACCCGGATGAGGCGGTTGTGGTTGCTAAACGACCTTTTCATACAAGCGGAATATAGAGGTAAACAGATATCTATCGCATTGATCAATGAATGCAAAAGTCTTTGCAGGCAAACAAATAGTTGCGGTATGATTTTAGAAACTGCAAAGGATAATACCATTGGCAATAATTTATATCTTCATTCCGGATTTGTTCGGGATAGCGGCCATCATTATTACGAATGGGAGATTGAATCAAAACAGGAATTATAAAACTTTATAATCATGATCCAGACCTCGCAGATTACGGTGCAGTCTTTGGCTTGTATAGATGTACATGCGTTAAGAAACTGTTTTAATACTGCCTTTAAAAAGTACTATAAACCAATGCATTTAAGCAGGGCAGAGTTTGCAGATAAGCTAATAACGGAGGCAATTGATTTGAAACTGTCATTTGGTATTTTTGACGATGAGGAATTGGTTGGTTTTATATTGAACGGTATAGATATAACCAACAATCAAAGAGTAGCCTACAATGCTGCCAGCGGTATTTTACCTGAATACAGGGGTTATAAACTTTCTCACCTGATGTTTGAAAATAACATCCAGGAATTAAAGCAATCGGGTATTTCTAAAATTGTATTGGAAGTGATTGAACAAAATATTCCTGCAATCAAATTGTATGATCACTTTGGATTTACAGTAACCCGTAAATTGAATACTTATTATGGAAAGCAGGTGTTGCGGCAACTTGAGCCAATTGATATAGAAACTATGGCATCGCCCAATTGGGATCTTATCCGGAAAAATTGTGAATGGAAACCTTCCTGGCAATATAGTACGAATTGTATAAAAAGAGCGCAAAGTAATTACACCCTCCAGGTAGCAAGCAGTGATCATGAACCGGTTGCCTATTGTATTTCTAATTTCAATACAGGTATGGTAGCGCATTTTGGCTGCTGCGATATTGATTGCAAGGAAATATATCTTTCCGCCTTATTCAGGCAGGTGAATGGTATCAGCAATAATCAATATACTTCCGTAATCAATGTAGATTCCAACGCACTTTATTCCAACACCTTCCTGCTTTCAATTGGTCTATCCCGCTTTTTTACTTCTTGTGAGATGGAGTTGGTTTTGTAGAAAATTAATATCACTGGTATCCCTACTGACAAAAAAAAATACCATTACAACTTGTCATTGTTTATGCTTCAATGAACCACTGATCTAAGCATTAGATGGAGTCAACCATTTTCCTACTTCAGGAGCTTTGTATTGTTCCATGCTGTCTAACAAGTTTTCAATGTTGTTATCAACTAGTAACATATCCCTGTTTATCGGTTTTAAAAATCCGTTATCAACCATCGACTTTGTAAGCAGGTTCAGGCTGTCGTAAAAGCCACCTATATTTAAAACGCCCACCGGCTTTTTATGCAGCCCTAACTGGCCCCAGGTAAGCATTTCAAAGAGTTCTTCCATAGTGCCAAAACCACCGGGCAGCGCCAATACTCCATCACATAATTCATTCATCCTGGTTTTTCTTTCATGCATCGTATTTACCAGTACCAGCTCGGTTAGCCCTTCGTGAGCCAGTTCTTTTTGTTGCAGGAATGTTGGCAATACCCCAATTACATTTCCCCCGGCAGCTAAAACCGCATCAGCAATTTCACCCATCAGTCCAACTTTTGCGCCACCATATACCAGGCCGATATTTCTTCGGGCAATTGCAATTCCAAGCTTCCTGGTTACATTTTTAAAAATCTCCGCGTTTCCCATGCTTGACCCGCAAAATACTGATATCCTTTTCATCTGATTTTTTTTAAATGATTGTTGAAATTGAACGAAAATATCTAATCTCTTTCAATATATGCAAGTATAATACAACCGTTAAAAAAGAATGATGATAAGTTTATTGTTTTAATTGATTTTGAGGCAGGTTTAATTGTTATTTTCGGCGACAATGATACAGGTACAACAATTTGAAGAAAAATACGGGGCAGCAGTTGTCCACCTCATACTAAATATTCAGCAAAATGAATTTGGAGTTCCTATCACCATCAACGATCAAAAGGATCTGATAAATATTGAAGGATGCTATCAAAAGGAAAAAGGCAATTTCTGGATAGCATTGCTGGATGAAAAGCTGGTAGGTACAATTGCCTTAATCGACATTGGAAACGGAGAGGCATGTTTAAGAAAAATGTTTGTAGAAAAGGATTCCCGTGGTAAAGAATTTGGAGTGGCTATGTTACTTTTAAATACACTGCTTCACTGGGCCAGGCAAAAAGAAATATCTGCTATTTATTTAGGGACTA
The DNA here is from genome assembly GCA_038213285.1 of Chitinophagales bacterium. Classification (GTDB taxonomy): domain Bacteria; phylum Bacteroidota; class Bacteroidia; order Chitinophagales; family Chitinophagaceae; genus Ferruginibacter. The sequence goes on along the minus strand of JBBQTL010000311.1, from coordinate 1,676 downwards.
CTGATGTTTTAAAAGCCTCACATCGTTTTTACGAGAAGAACCGGTTCGTTCTTTTACCGAAGGAAATGCTACCGGTAAACTTCCCGGTGATGGAAGTGGATACACGGTTTTATGTTTATTATTTAAAGTAATCAATGAGCAGTTGCGTACTAGATCGGTGGCGAATGCTGTTTACGCCTGTGGAAGTTCATAATCAAGGAATATTAATGTAAAATGTGGAGAACCACTATTCCCAGGCAATAATTTACATGCTGCAAATTTTAATTGCAAAAGCAGTTCCAGGATTTTTATTCATGATGATAGCGAAGTCTTTTTCTGTAAATCCCCTTTTCAAAAGAAAGGGCTTAAGTTTTGTGAAGATGGTTTGGTATGGAGCCGTATTACCATTGGCAAAAAGGCTCAATGTTACCAGGCCTGTATGATCATTCTTATTCACCGCCCAGCCATCATCGTGCGAAATGAGTAGTTTATTCAAAAGATTATTTTCTTTCAGCTTCAACAGGAAGTTACTGTATTGCTGAATAGATGCATCCGCAGCATTGATACCATCCAGGCTTATCCAGCATCCTTTTTTTGCCAACTCCACCTGTGTATCGCCCGTTTCATCATTTTGTGCATGAACCCATATAAACGCTTCGGGTGCAACGCCTGCTTCGGTAAGAATAGATAATTCCTCTTTGGCTGCTGCGCCATCGCCCGTATGAATAGCTATTTTTAATCCGCTTTTTAAATGTGTAATAGCCGCAGCTTTAATAAGTTTTTTTTCAATTTCTTTCAGTGGCCCTTTATCAACACCAAGTTTAATAAAACCAGGTCGTATACCTGTTTGATTTATCCCATCGGTCCATTCTTTTAAAAATCGGATTGATAACTGTTCGGCGCTTTCCTCAAAAGCATGTTTAGGCAAATACTTTTGCCCAACTGCAGCATAATATCCTGTATTGGTCATAATATGTACGCCGCTTTTATCCGAAAGAAGTTTTAACAACCGAACGTCTCTACCAATATAAGCAGGTGTGCATTCGGTTATAAGTGAAACTCCTTGTTGCTTCATTTTTTTTAACCACGGAAGTATTGTATTTATTGCATCTGTTTGATTGTATTGTGGCTGAATCACTTTCTCCGCACCCGTAAAATCAGTTGTAATATGTTCGTGAGGCAAACTAATTGTGAGGATATTGATGTTCAGTTTCCCGTTAACTGTCATGATAAAAGGAGGGGTATACTGATCAATCAAAGGTTGGTAATTGATAATGAGCCCAACACCGGCAGTAAAGGATTTTTGAATAAATACTTTTCTGTTCATAAGTAATTTCATTTACCTAAGTTAAGCATAAGCGCTGATAAAATTCACGTAAAAATATCGAGGAATGAAGAACAGGTTGCGGAAGGCTAATTTCTTTTACTTGTACCTGATTTTATAAACCAATATAATCGATGCAAAAATCAAAGGGATTCCATTGGCGATAGGTACCGGGAGTGTTTGTTGCCAGCCCCTAAGTAAGCCAAAGCAGCGTCCCTGAAGCAATAAGGGAATGCTTTTAAAGAGAAAACCGGAGGTGTTTTTTGTTTGAATAGTTTTAATTGCCTGGGGTAAAAATAAGGCGGTTGTAAAAAATGCTGCTGCTAATCCGGTGATAGTAATATTATTCGTCTACGAATATTTACAAATTTTA
>JBBQTL010000310.1:0-5489 GCA_038213285.1 Chitinophagales bacterium | reverse complement strand
ACCACCATTTATCTCCCAGGCCAGTGAAGGATTTGAAATCATCACAGCGGGTGTCTCCAGTGTCCAGGGATTAACCATTTTAGCGATGTAAATATTTTGATTTTGAACAGCTTGGTTCGGCCGTCCGCTCCATACAAAATACCTGTTGCTATTGTATTCCAGCACAGTCCCATCTATTGCCCAAAAATCTGAATCTGTAGTAAAAATGCGCCCTTTGCTCACCCAGGATCCGGCAAGCGGGTCAGCGTTGCTGTTCTCCAAAACCCAGGTACGTTGTGTTTCATCAGGGCCGCTACCTGCGGTATAATACACATACCATTTGCCATCTAAAAAGTGAATTTCCGGCGCCCATACATTTTCAGCATTGGCAGCGCCTGCAGTAGCTTTATAAATTTCTGTGCTGGTTATTGAGGCCAGTTTAGAGACAGCCGTGGTTCGCCAAAGCGCCACCCTGTTACCCACTGTTTGCGAATAGTAGTAAAACCCATCTTTCTTAAATACCCAGGGGTCTGCACCATTTACTAATGGGTTTATAAATGTTTTTGCTGCGGGCGGTGGTGGCGGCGGCGGTGGCGTACTTCCATTTTCCTTTCCACAAAATGGGAAAAGAAAACTTACCATTATGAACGCCGTTGCAATGGTGAATTTCCTGACGGTTGATACCATATCTAAAAGTTTTAATTAATACTGTGGGCCAAACACTATGCTGAAAAAATCTTACATACAATGAATAATATTAAACCTTATTCATCACGTAAAATATTAAAGGATTGTGCATTTACTGTCGAGAACTTTTAATATTCCTTGTTAGACTTCATTTTCGTTTTTTTCCGTAAGAAAAGAAAGAAAAAAATCAATGCTGCCGTTACTGTATTCGTCTACGATTAAAAAGCCTGGTCGTAAACAATTATTTTACATTTCGGCTGATAATTTCTTTAATAAAATCCACTTCAGTTTTTTTATAGGCCGACCCATCTTTCCTAAAAATGTCATGGAACCACAAGCCTGGTTCACCTGTATATTTTACCTGCCAGCTATCCCAGGGATAAATGGTTTGTGATTTACCATCTACCAATCCCCAATTAAATGCAGCCACTTTATATTTTTTTGCAACGGGCAAAGATGTTTCAAAAAAACTTCCATTGCCCCGGGACATATATTCGGTACAGATAATCGGGCGGCCATATCGTTGCATGTTTTTTATGCATTGTTCAAAATCTGCTCCGTTGCCATAGTTATGAAACGAAATAATATCCGACTCTTCCACCATTAATTTTTCAATTGATTTTAAACTGTCGTGGCTTACCCAGTTGCCAGCCCATATACCTGAAGTGATGGGCTGTGATGGATTTGCGGCACGGGTCCATACAAAAACTTTTTGCAACAGGTACTGTACCAATTCTACTTTGTTGTAAGGTTCAAAACGACCGTAGCTGCTATTGTTGGTATTGTCCGGTTCGTTCCATACATCCCATCCCAACACCCGCCGATCATTTTTAAAAGTGGATACAATATCCGTAACATATTTTTTTAAACGGGGATGCTGGCTTCTGTCTTTAAGTGCATCTGCACCGGGACTTTGCACCCAGCCGGAATTGTGCAAAAAAGGTGCCGGCTCATGTTGTTTGCCTGTATGTGGGAAAGGATCCCAGCAGGAATCGAACAACACAAACAAGGGACGGATACCATACCGGGCAGCAATGCGTAAAAATATTTCGATCCTTTTTTTAAACCCTGCCGGATCCTGCTGCCAGGCAAGGTCGTGTAAAAAAATACGCATCGTGTTCATACCGATAGATGCGGCCCATTTTAATTCCCTGCTAATAGTAGCCGTATCAAAAGTGGAGGCCTGCCACATTTCTAATTCGTTGATGGCAGTGCTTGGTAAAAAATTAGCCCCTACCAACCAGGGCTGCTGACTATACCAGGTATTTGCCTGTGCCTTTGTCCATAACGCCCTTTTTGAGGTTTCATTTTTTTGTGCATTGGAATGCAGCGACAGCACTGCAAAGAAAACCAATAATATATTTTTTATGGATAGCATACAAGAAATTTTTAAATTTAAAAGAGTAGTCAAAAAAGCTCATAATGAAATACCAATAATGAGTTAATAATTTCAATGTTTGAAATAATGCTATTTCTAAAACTTAGTATAAAAAGATTTCAGTAGCGATTCAACCTTATTGACTTAATCATCATTTTTTGAAATAATGCATTTAACCTAAAAAATAGGGAAATAAGGTTAACGTACTGGATCAAGATTCTTCTACCTTGTGTAAGGGTGCATTTAAAATCCGTCCTCCTCTGAGGGCACAATAAAAGCAGTTTACACATTTTAAATTGGTAGCTTAAACAGCGTATGACCTCACCCCCAGCCCCTCTCCGAAGGAGAGGGGAGCATGACCCTGATGCCTCAAAGCACTTTTGTTATCGGATTATCAATGTCATATTTTTTGCCGGTTTATTTACAATCAGCTTTGCATTTTCCAAGTCTTTTAACGAAACAGCATCGCCGTTTATAGTATACTCCAAAGGCGAGGGGAGCTTGACCCTAAAAATTCTGAAGACCTTTTCTATTGGCTTTAGTAAATTAATAATGGTGCCTATATAATTACTTTCTCACAGTATTGTTTATAACATAATTAAGGATCCCAAAAGGTATGCAGTACAGGAGGGCGATGCAACGATGCTGCTCATTGATACTTTGCCCGGACAAAAACTTGTAAAGCATATTCAATAATTTATTTTACCACAAAGGATTCTGTTTCAAATTCGGGTTGATATCTATTTCACTTTGCGGAATGGGCATGTATTTATTACGTCCAGTAATAAAATTATTAAACTCCGGGTCACGGGCTTTTAATTCGGCCAGTTTGGTGGCATCATCAAAATATCCCCAGCGTGCAAGGTCGTTCCAGCGAAGAGATTCGCCGGATAATTCAGTAACCCTTTCATGCTGCAGTTGCTTTAAAAAATTAGCCTGGCTCAGGCCGGGCATGGCAACCGATAATTTCCTTAATCCTGCACGTTCCCTAACCCGGTCAACAAAAGGATATGCTTCAACGGTACGACCTATCGCATTTAATGCTTCGGCATACATCAGCAACACATCGGCAAAACGTATTACACGGAAATTAACCGGGCTGTTGAACACTTCAAACTCATTGATGCGGAAATAATCATCCAGGTATTTGCGGTACCAAACCCTGTTCTTAATATTGTTATCGTAATTTTTTGAAGTAAAAGTAGCGCCATATACAATACTGAAATCCGGGCCCCTCTCATCCGTTGAATCGTACAATGCGGTGATGGCAAGGCGTGGGTCCCTGGTACCTAAGGCTGTTGGCTCTTTTAAAAACTCATGCACTACCCAGCGCTGCATGTTGGCATCGTTAAAGCCATGGCCTGGTGGTGCAAAGAAAGGTGCACGGCTGGTACCTACATTGGAGGTAGGGCCATCGTCGCCACCATTTTCGGGGCGCATTTTAAACTGCACTTCAAATACTGATTCTTTATTATTTTCTGTAGTATGACGAAAATTGTCGCTATAATTCGCAACCAGGTCGTACTGGGCCATTCCAGGACCGCTAACCAGCCATTGAAATGCAGTGGCAGCCGGTTGCCATTCCTTTTGTTGCATGTGTGCCCTTCCTAAAAATGCATACGCTGCGCCTTGGGTAGCACGGCCAATCTCATCTCCGGTATAAGATACCGGGAGGGCCGCTGCGGCTTCGGTAAGGTCTTTCTCTATCTGTGCCCATACCTCTTCGGGTGTTGACTGCGATGGTTTATCGGAAGGAAGAGTTGGTGCCAAAACCAAAGGAACGCTTCCCCAAATGCTTACCAGGTTGTAATAATAAACAGCCCGTAAAAATTTTGCTTCACCGAGGATACGGGTTTTTAATGCGTCATCCATTGCGATGCCCGGAACATTTGTTAACACCTGGTTAGCACGGTAAACCCCTCTGTAATGATGCCCCCAGGTATCGAAATTTACTTCAAAGCTGTATTGTGTAATATTGAGGGCACTAATACTTCTCAGTTCATTCCAGGGACTGGTGGAGTACCCATCATCAGATCTTACATCCATGTAATAGGGCAACCAGCGGGAGTAGGGAGCCCCGTTGCGGTAGAAATTTCCATATACAGCATTGATCCCTTCTACGGCGTCTTTGCTTGTTTTCCAGAAGTTGGATTCATCAATGCGATTCGGATTTTCAATATCTAAATCGAGTGATTTTTTGCAGGAAAAAGCCGATAAGGCCAGTGTGGCTGCAAGACAGTATTTTATGATTGTATTCATGTCAGTAGATTGAATAATTTAATTTAAAATCCAAAATTGATTCCGGCAGAAAAAATTCTCAGTGCAGGGTACTGGCCGTTGTCGAGCCCCCGCTCAAAAATATTTACGCCGGCAATATCCGGATCAAGTCCTTCGTATTTGGTAAATGTGAGCAGGTTTTGACCACTAATAAAAACCCGGCTGCTTTTAAAGCCGATACGCTTTAATGCCTCTCTGCTAAAAGTATAGGCAATCTCTAAATTGCGCAGGCGCAGGTAGCTTCCATCCTCTAACCAACGGTCGCTCTGCGGCAACACATTATACTGAATACCCTTATCTGGTGCACCTATGGCGGCACGGGGCCAATCGTTGCCCGGGGTTTGAGGCGTCCAATAAGTAGCGCCTCTTCTAAAGTTAGTATTCTGATCCATGCGATCAACATTTGATCGTGGACGGTTATATAATTTGTTGCCTGATACTGCGTACCACTGCATATTAATGCTGATTTTTTTAAAGGAAGCATTCAATTGCAGGCCGGTTTCAAAATCGGCCCAGGGGCTGCCGGCATAGTAACGGTCCTTGTCTAAATCAATTATACCGTCATTGTCAATGTCAACATACCGGATATCTCCTGGTTTAGACCAAGGCTGCAGCACCTGCCCTGTTTTTCCTTTGTGTGCATCTATCTCTGCCTGGTTCTGAAAAATACCACTCGTTTTTAATACATACCACTCCCCAATAGAACGGCCTAATTCTGTACGGGCATCTCCTGACTGTGTATATTTTGTTGTGGCATTGCCAAAGGCAACCACTTTGTTGCGTATGCTGGTAAAATTTAATGTAGCATCCCATTTAAAATCTCCACGTGCAGGTGGACGAAAAGTAAGTGCCAATTCAAATCCTTTATTTTCCAGCGATGCTGCATTTACTGCCGGGTCTCCCCCGGCATTGCCTGTGGTTAGGTTGATAGGAAGACCAACCAGCACGTCATCAGTTTTGGCGATGAAATAATCAGCAGAAATTGTAAAGAGGCTTTTAAATAAAGAAGCTTCAAATCCAACATTGGTTGTTTTTTTTCGCTCCCAGCGCAGATCGCTGTTTGCCAGCCGGGTTACAATACCACCAATTTGTTCCGCCTCATTTGGTCCGAAAACGGCCCGGGGAAAAGGATTTACCTGGGAATAATACAGCCACGGCTGCAAAAATT
>JBBQTL010000309.1:0-5552 GCA_038213285.1 Chitinophagales bacterium | reverse complement strand
GATAAAGGATCAGCTGCGCTTCAACCGCTATTTGATGTTCAAGGCTTCGTGGAATGGGTGAAGGACAACTCCCGTAAATTCAGCCTGGTTCAAATCTCTCTTGAAGGTCCGAGGGAAGCTGCTTTTGGTATAAGTGCGGATCTCAAAAAAATGCAACTGGCAATAAGGGGAAGTTTTACGCGGTCTATTTTCAACCAGTTAACCGGTGTTTTTGAGGATAAGCTCGACCTGAAATTGTTGAAGGAAGTAAAAAATCCAGACAGCCCTCAAAAATCTGCAAAAGGAGAAAGCCCAATAATAAAAATAGTAATTGCTGTACTGGCATTTATCGCATCCGCTGCCATAATTAATGAAGCAGTTCCTAAATATGAATTGCAATTAACCAGGCCGTTACAACTGGAAGACAAAAAGCCGGTAGAAAAAAAGTCAGATGAAATTTACATCGATTGGGTTGTTAAGAAAAAACAATGGTGGCACACTTCACAATCAGCGAATAATAAAGTTGACATCCAAATTTTTAATGATGAACAAATTCCGGTCAGGACGATAGCTGACACTTCGCCACCAGTAAAAATAAAACTTGACCCTGGTCTTTATGATATCCAGGTAGTCTCAGATCTGGCGACAGAACGTCCACACGTTCAGGTTTTATTGTTTTTACCATCAAAGGATACCACGAACAAAATTCAGGGAGCTGTGCCCGCCAGGAAATAGAACACATTACCCGTGTAAAATTAAAGTAACTATAAAATTGGTAGTTCAGTATCAAGTAAACACAGGGCAGTTCCAGGCATCATGGGTTTTGATACTCCGTCGTATTCAGAAAGCCGTCGTTGTGTGTTTTTACGAACAACCGAAGTCTGGCCTAATGAACTGCTCAAAACAACGAGTGGCACATCATCTTGCCAAAACAAAAAATTAGCCAACAGCTTGTTTATTACCTTCCCAGCTTTTTTATTCAGCACTTTGGCTGTTGGTCAAAAGACATAACAGCGGCTCACGGAAAAAAGTAGTTTTCCATTCCGGAGGTTCGGCTGTGGATCAAATTTTGACAGGCTCGGTTCGGGCAACAACGGCTTGCACATTTATCGTAATTTCATTATGTGCAAACCACCTGCATGGTATTGATTTATTACGGTGGGTTTTTATCACGATAATAAGCTAATTTGTGTTCCAACAGTTTTTCATCTACATCATCACCAACACTTCTTTAACGATCATCGCATCCAGTCATGAACCTACAAAAAGCAACCATTGCCCTGCTCTTCACTTCATTTCTTTTTGCTGTTACCCTTGCTCAAAACGGCAGCAGTTTATTGCGCAGCGTTCCCGAAAAAGAAGGCGTTTCATCGGAAGCCATCCTGCAGTTTGTAGAAGCTGCCGGAAAAAGCAAAACATCTTTCCACAGCTTTATGTTGCTGCGACATGGTAAGGTAATTGCAGAAGGCTGGTGGAATCCTTACCGGCCCCAGTTGCTACATACGTTGTACTCCTGCAGCAAAAGCTTTACGGCCACTGCAGTGGGTTTTGCGGTGCATGAAAAACTGCTTACACTGGATGATAAAGTAATCTCATTCTTTCCCGGCCAGGCACCCGATACTGCAGATGTAAAACTGGAACAACTAACTGTAAAAGATGTACTGATGATGTCGGACGGGCAGGAACCTGATCCAACCTTTAAAACCCGTTTGGACAGCAACTGGGTAAGGGCCTTTTTATCAACACCCATCAAATACGAACCTGGAACAACATTCCTGTATAATTCACTCGGCACGTATATGCTCTCTGCCATTGTGCAAAAGCTAACCGGCCAAACCATACTGGAGTATTTAAAACCCAGGTTGTTTACCCCATTAGGCATTGAAGGAATGGACTGGGAAACAGATACCAAAGGCATCAACACCGGTGGCTGGGGATTGCGGTTGAAAACAGAAGACATGGCGAAATTTGCACAGCTTTTTTTGCAACAGGGCAAATGGCAGGGTAAACAGGTATTGCCCGCAGGATGGGTAGCAGAAGCCAGCACCATGAAAATAATGCAGGATCCCAATGCACCGCAATCCAAAAAAGATTCCAGCGACTGGCTGCAGGGTTATTGCTACCAGATGTGGCGCTGCCGCAACAATGCCTACCGGGGAGATGGTGCGTACGGGCAGTTTATGATTGTAATGCCCGACCAGGATGTGGCGCTGGCCATTACTGCAGAAACACCCGATATGCAGGACGAGATCAACCTGGTATGGAAGTATTTGTTACCGGCTTTTAAAACCGGTACCTTGCCTGAAAACAAAACGGCACAGGCAACATTAACAGCCCGGCTACAATCGCTGACATTGGCTCCCGCTGCAAAAACCAATATAGCACCCAGTGTAAAAATTGCGGGTAAAAAATTCAGCTTTACACCCAACGATGCCGGCATTAACAGGCTGTCATTCTCATTTAATAAAAAAGTATGCATAGTAAATCTTGAAACAACCAAAGCCACTTATCCATTGCGTTTTGGAAAAGGCAAATGGGTAAAAGGCACCACCTCTAAGCCTGGCCCGTCGCTGGTGGCAGGTGCTATTGAAATTACGGATTTTCTCTATCCTGCGAAAGTTGCGGGCAGCTATCACTGGAAGGATGAACACACTTTACAACTGGTGTTGCGGTATATTGAAAGTCCACATACGGACACCTATACCTGCCATTTTGAAGGCGAAAATGTAACGATGGATTTGGAGAAGAGTTTGGATTTCGGGGGGAAAAAGATGGTGATTAGTGGAAGAGTGGAATAAGAGTGTGAGGGTTCTTTGAACGTTTATGCTCTCCTGTAAGCAAAGGATTCCGTAGGCGCAGCACTCAGTCCTTTGTCTGCGGGTTACTGACAGCTCTTTCCGATTGGCAACTCAACTTACTTGCTTTGCTCCTTACAGTGCAAAGAGAGTAGGTACTGGTAATAAGGACGGGGAATCCAGGTAGTTTACGGACGCCACACACTTAAGGAAGTTAGCCGAGTTGTGTAACAAAACTGCCTTATATTTGGCTTCTTAAACTGTATTATAAAAACTAACCTGTTAACAGCTATTTGCCTGTTATTTATTTTTACCGGCTGCAAGAAAGAAGGAAGCAAATGTTCTACTGATATCCAGCTTACCTCTACCAACATTTCACCCACCGCTGGCGAATCTTTTACCTTAACTACACTCAAGGTTTCTGATAATGACCAGTTCCAGTGGTCTGGTCCTGGAAATTATAGCAGTGCGCACGGTAATACACTTACTGTAGATAATCCAACTTATTTAGACCGTGGCTGGTATTACTGTTCTAAAAGCAATACGGAGTGTGGCCAAACTATAAACGACAGTATTTTTATTGATATGAAATTGAGACAAGGCACAGCGCCCTGTACCCTTACAAATAATTCCCTTAGCGGAAGTGCCATACCTGCCACCAATTTTTATCGGGTAGTCAAAAATTTTGATCCTACATTTAACGGCAAAGCATTGAATGGCACAGCAGGCATTGGTTATCCTACCGATTTTAGGGTACTGTTTAATTCTAATAACGGCAACGTAGAGCCGTTAGATGGTATTTATACTACCACAAACCAAATTATTTTTGGCCAAACCGATCCCTATGTCTGGGTTTCTGTAAGCTTCGTATACGGCGGCCAATTTTATCATTGTCATCCCAATAAGGATGTTTTTGTGAGTCATGTAAATGGAAAATTGTCTGCCAGTTTTTGTAACGTCCCTTTTTCAAACGGTACTTACATTATTAACCTTTCCGGTAAACTAACAGAGCAGTAAGGGTCTTTCAATTCTCTTTGCACCCGGCATTCATGATGCACGGAAGAATGTATTTTTCTTTCGTTTAGTGAAGTTATTTCCGCGATGTCTTCCCATTCAAAATCTTTATAGTTTACCAAAATGAATGTGGATCAATTTGCAATAAGAATGAGGATAGATAGTGCCTCACAATTCTGCGGGATTGTATCACTCACTTTTATCGAAAGTTGCTTCTATAAAACAGAAAGGCGACTAACGGACTCACCTACCTTTTATGCAAGAAAGAGGTTATCAGGATGTAAACAGTTATGGCTTAAATTTTGTCCCCGTGGTAAGTGTCACCGAACACAGCATGGGCCACACTTCAAATAAATTAAGTTTCCAATCGTCTACTATTCACATATTGAGCCTCATTAAATCCGGAGGTCGTGTTCGTTGTCCTCACCCAACACGCAAGCAAATGATAGCTGTACTTAATTGATTTACATTCAACAGATCATCAGCAGCCTGTTCTGTCCGGCTTTTTCGGTTGGAGCACGGTGAATGCAAGGAGGGGCCTCACTTTCAGGATGATCAATCGCCAACCTCCATAAATGACCGACACCTAAGCTGACAGGGCATGCGGCTGGTTTAGCCAGGTAGTGTAAATCAAAAAAATGCTCACTTAAGAATGATTCAAAACCTTCAGCTGCTCCACGATATAGTTTCTTGAGTTCATCCCGTATTTCGGGAACAAGCACTTTTTGTTGGGCTTGTGTATTTGGCAATATTTCACTCGGCTCGCCATAGTAAGTGCATAAAAAGGTATCGGTTGGTACAGGCGAGCGATCTACATGAAAAGAATAAACATCCGTCGGAAAAAACGGGCAGGCATCATCTCTCTCATAGCACCTGATCAGGTTAAGGATTGGAGATGCGCCATGAGCTTTCAACAGTTTCAAATCATTTAAAAGAATTTCACGGGCAAGCTGCCCCTCTTCACTCAACTGAAGTTCAAGAAGCTCATCTTCATCAAGTACAGCTATATTTTCGTTGAGCGCTGCCTTTTTTACGATCTCAGAAAAATCACCTGTTAGTTTACGAGTCCAGCAAATCGCATTCATTGCTCCATGAAAAGGCGTGGAAACAAGTTCTTGAAAATTCGTGACACAGTGAATTTGATGCTCAGCATCAGATAAATTGATCATAAAGGTTTGTATAACTAAAAATCATTGGACGAAAGTAGTAATACTAACTTATTAATTCAATGCATTGGTAAAAAGGAAGACACAGGACAGCGTACTGGGCGTGGCAGGGATGGGCAGCACATAGTGTCCCCGTGATAGTTGTCCTCACCGAACACAGCATGGGCCACACTTCAAATAAATTAAGTTTCAAGTCGTCTGCTGTTCACATATTGAGCCTCATGAAATTCGGAGGGCGTGTTTAATAGGCACTCGCCACGGAACGAAGGTTTTTTAACTCTTATACCGACTCCTGTATGCCCTAAAAAAAATCACCCATCCCGGCACGCCGCTGTTGTGTCTTATTGACCAACAGCCGAAGCGCTAATCAAAAAAGAAAGTTGTGTTTAGTAATACAATTTGCCAATTGTTTTGCAAATTGTGCGGTACAAAAGCCAATATTTTACCGACCATGGACGCAAAATATTGCCAACTATTATACCGTCCCCTGTATACCCTCAAAAAGGATCACCTATCCCGGCAGGCCGCTGTTGTGTCTCTGACCAACAGCAGAAGCGCCAATCAAAAAAGAAGGTTATGTTTATTAATACAATTTGCC
>JBBQTL010000308.1:0-5595 GCA_038213285.1 Chitinophagales bacterium | reverse complement strand
TTAGATTAGCGGTCCGGGATGTTTACTTGTAAAAAAAGCAGCACCCGGAAAAGATGCTGCTTTTTTTATAGTTATAACAGGTTTTTATTCTGTGGCTTTAAGCAATTTTTCGTACTCAGCAACTTTGGCCGCATCTTTTTTTACTTCGTAAGTGTTTTTCAAAATTACCAGCGACTGCTTGTAATTTACTTTATCCGAACCTTTTGGCTTGGCAATTCCGGAAAATAAAGAAATCACTGTTTCAGCATAGGGAATAGACTGGTTCAATGCTGCATCAGACAGGGCCTGGATTTCTTTTTTCTTCTTCAATTCATCCGGTTTTACCGCTTTCATTTTTCTTGCTTCTTCTGAAATGTCGATGGAATTATTATACAGGAAATTAGCCAATAAAAAATTTGCTTCACTGGTTGATTTGATATCGATGGCCTTCTTCAAAACCTCCGGCAATTTGGCTTTAAAATCGTTTGTATTTATACCCTTCGTTTCATCAGAGTAAATATAGCGGTACAACTCAACACCGTAATTGTAGGGTAATGTGTAATTCCCCGGGTTTTTTACCATCAGTTCTTCATACTTGGTAAATATTTCCGGCTTACCAACTCCTTCCGTAGCTTCTTCTATTTCCATAGCGGTCCAGTATTCATTGTTGGAAGGGAAAAGTTTTCTTCCTTTTGATATAATGTCGGCAAAAGCTGCTTTATCTTTTGATGCTTTGTACCGGTCAGCCAATACCTGGTAAGCATCAATATATGTTTGATCACCTATTTCAGCATCCGTAATTTTTTTATAAAAAACAGCTGCTTCATCCGGCTTTTTAGCTTCTGTAGCTGCAATTGCAGTATAGAGTGTTAACGTAGTATCAAGAGCGGAGAATTTAAATCCATTGTTTCCGGTTAAGTTATTGGAAGCAATATAATCATGTACTTCCAGGCCTTTTTTAAAATTTTCAAATGCCGCCGCAGGATCTTTTGCGAGGTAGGCTTTTACACCCAGATCTGAGTAAAATCCAACATACAGATCATATAAAGCCGAATTGTTTTGTTCTGTCAACAATTCTGACTTTGGATCTAATTCGCGGTACTTTTTCAACGCTTCAAAGGCCGTTGCTTTTAATTCTGCATTTTCAGCCGGTGTTTTAGTAGAATCTTTTGAAGCCTGGTTATAGGTAAATCCTTTATAATACCAGCCCTCTGGCTTTGCGGCATTTTTGGGAACGGTCAGGAATTTATCCACCGCATCTTTCGCTTTCTGAGTTTGTCCCAGTAGCGAGTAATTTCTAATTTCCTTAATATCCTGTGCATAAGTAGCAGTTACCAACAGGGTAAATGATACCAAAAAGAAAAGTTTTGTCATTTATTTAATTTTTTAGTTGTTAAAGGTATTTGTTTGTAACTAATCCAGATGAATTTCAATCCAAAATTTCATAAACCATGCCATAAATGACGGAAAAATACCAATATGATGTCTAAAAATAAAAAGGCCTGTTATTCTTTGGCTAATACTTATACTACATTTGCTCTAATAGCAAACAAAGTCAGCATTGATTTCTCAAAACACTATACAACAGATTTTAAGCCGGATCGATATCATTGAGATCATCGGTTCTTTCATCAAGCTGAAAAAAAGGGGTACCAATTACCTCGGACTTTGTCCTTTCCACAACGAAAAGTCCCCTTCATTTACCGTATCTCCTGCCAAAGAAATTTACAAATGTTTTGGTTGTGGCCGCAGTGGCAACAGCATCGGCTTTTTGATGGAGCATGAAAAGTACAGTTATGTGGAAGCCCTGCGTTGGCTGGCGCAGAAGTACAATGTGGAAATTGAAGAAACGGAGACCACCCCGGAGCAAAAACTGCAGCAATTAAGTGCAGATAGCCTATACATCATCAATGGCTTTGCACAGAAATTTTTCAGCGATTATTTATTCAATACCGAAGAAGGGCAGGATATAGGATTAAGTTATTTAAAGGAAAGGGGATTTAGAGAGGAGATCATTAAAAAATTCCAGATCGGTTTTAACCCCGAGGCAAGGGATAGTTTTGCCAAAGCGGCCATCAATTCCCAATACAATGTGGAACTGCTGCAGAAGAGCGGATTGGTTGCCATCAGGGATGAGCGACCAGTAGATAATTACCGGGGCAGGATCATATTCCCGGTACACAATCAAAGTGGAAAAGTACTTGGCTTCGGCGCACGTATTTTAAAAACCAATGACAAGGCGCCCAAATATATCAATACCCCGGAGAATGAAATTTATGTAAAGAGTAAAATTTTGTATGGCAGTTATTTTGCCAGGATGGCCATTGACAAGGCAGATGAATGTTTGCTGGTAGAAGGCTATACTGATGTGGTATCGCTTCACCAGGCAGGGATTGAAAATGTGGTAGCCAGTGGAGGAACTTCCCTTACACCGGATCAATTGAGGCTGGTAAAAAAATATACCAATAACCTCACCATCATTTACGATGGCGACAATGCGGGAATAAAGGCAGCCCTGCGTGGCCTCGACCTGGCACTGGAAGAAAGCCTGAATGTAAAGCTCGTACTGATACCGGATAAGGAAGACCCGGATAGTTATGTAAACAAAGTAGGCCCCGCTGCTTTTACCCAATTTATTGCCGACAATAAAAAAGATTTTATCCTTTTTCAACTGGGAGTGATGTTGCTGGATGCCGGTACGGATACCAACAAAAAATCCGCCGTTGTAAACCAGGTGGCAGAAACCATTTCGAAGATTAATAAGGCCGAAGATTTTACCAAACAACAGGATTATATAAAGCAATGCGCCGAATTACTGAAGATTGAAGAAAGTGGCCTGCATGCGCTTGTAAATAAGTTTATCCGGGAAAAAATAACAAAGGAAGAAGGTAGGGTTAGCCGGGAAGAAGCCAATAATAAAAACACAGATAACAGCCAGCCCTTTGAAATAGAAGATGATGCTACGGCATTGCTTAATAAGGACGAGCCGCATGAAAGAGCCATGGTGAGGAGCCTGCTTGAATTTGGCCTTAAAGCCTGGGACGAACAACAAAGGGTAGCCGATCATATTTTTTCAGAAATGGAGATGAATCAATTAGAAGACCTGATCGACAATAAGGACCTGATCGCAATTATTAAAACTTACAAAGCATGGTATGATGCCGGACTGGAGCCAACCGCCAAAACATTTCTTTATCATGAAGACAATGTGATACGCCACCTGGCAATGGCGGTGATGGATTACAACTATGAAATCAGCCACAACTGGAAGAACGTATATGAGGGCAAAATAGAGAGCCGCGAAGACCTGTACCGGGAGGAAGTATTTAGTACCGTGAATTATTTGAAACTAAGAAAGATAAAAAGGCTGATGGATGAAAACCAGCGGGAGCTTGAGAAAACCCAGGCGACCGATGAGCAAATGGTATTGATTCAAATACACCTGCATTTGAAGCAAATGGAGATAGAGCTTACACGCAAACTGGGAACGGTTATATTCAGGTAGGGTAATTGGTAAAAAGGGTATGTAAAGTAAATAAAGCAGATTGTCGTTATCTGCATGCAGCAGCATAGCGTTGAAAACTTCACAGGTTTAAAAAACCTGTGAAGTTTATGAAAGAAACAAATGGAATCGAACTTAAGGGCTCCATCCAACATTGCTGGTTTATATACCATAGGAAGTAATACAAATTTTTGATTGAAAGCCCTTACCGTGAGTAACAGTGCAGGTATTTGCTGATTCAGCAGAAACGGGATTTCTTTTACAACGATCATTTTTCACTTTATAACCAGGTATGTCTTTAACCTTTACAATACCATCCAACAGGGCGCATCGTATTGCAGTTAGCACCTTCTTTTTTATAGCCGGGTTTACCTTTGCTTCCTGGGCAAGCCGCATCCCTGATATTAAGACCAAACTATTATTAAGCGATGCCGGATTGGGGGCCGTGTTATTCGCATTGCCGGTAGGGTTGATGGTAAGTATGCCCTTTTCCGGTTATTTCGTTGCCCGTTTTGGAAGCAGGCGTGTAGTAATTATTACCGCCTTGTTCTATCCGCTTACATTAATTCTTTTGGGGCTGGCACCTTCCGTGCTCATGCTTTCTGCCGTACTTTTTGTATTTGGTTTCTGGGGCAATTTGTATAATATTTCTGTTAACACGCAAGCCGTAGGAGTAGAAGCTTTGTATGCCCGTTCCATTATGGCCTCCTTTCATGGCTTATGGAGCCTGGCGGGTTTTACAGGTGCCGCTATTGGTACGCTAATGGTGGCAGTAGCGTTGTCCCCCTTTGTGCATTTTTGCATTGTTTGCGCCACGGCTGTTTTATTGGTTTTTATTGCTTACAAATACACATTGCCACACAGCGATAACAACAGTTCGCAACCGATTTTTGCAAAGCCTGACAGTTCCATCCTTAAGCTGGGATTGATTGCATTTGGTTGCCTGGTTTGCGAAGGCACTATGTTCGACTGGAGTGGGGTGTACTTTCAAAAGGTAGTGAAAGTGCCCGCTTCTCTTACTACATTGGGGTATGTGGCATTCATGAGCAGCATGGCCGCCGGAAGGTTTATCGCCGATTGGCTGGTTACAAAATCCGGCGTAAAAACAATGCTTCAACTTAGCGGAATCGTTATTACTACCGGTTTACTGATTGCAGTTGTCTTTCCTTACATAATACCCGCCACGCTGGGTTTTTTATTGGTTGGGTTGGGCGTTTCATCCGTAGTGCCGGTGGTTTACGGGCTTGCAGGAAAATCCAAAACCATGCTGCCGGGTGTAGCGTTGGCTGCAGTTTCCACCATCGGCTTTCTCGGCTTTTTAATTGGTCCGCCTTTGATCGGGTTTATTGCCGGAGCGTCTAGTTTGCGGTGGTCCTTTACGGCGATTGCATTCATTGGTTTGGGAACGACTGTTTTGGCAAGCAAGGTGAAGATCGGGTAGGGGATTGGGATATTGGATGCTGGATGCTTTTTATTAGGCCGTTGTTGGTGTTTGTGCAGATGGCCTGGAGGCAAGGCTATCACCAATAACTTAGCTTGTTCAATACCAATTGTTGGTGTTGCCATCGCTGCACTGGCATCAGCACAACACGCAACAACGGCGGATAGTGGGCTTCGGACTATATCTGATGTTTCACCATTTTAGGTAGTTGTTTCCACCGTCCCGCCGTCCCCGCTGTTGTTGGTGTTCGTGCGGATATCCTTGAGGCAAAGCAATCACCAACAACTCAGCATACTATCTACAGTCAATTGTCACTGTTTCCCGCAGTATTTGAATTTCTTTCAGTTGGCCTGGAAGCAAGGCTATCACCAACAACTTAGCTTGTTCAATACTAGTTGTTGGTGTTGCCATCGCTGCAATGGCATAGCACAACACGCAACAGCGGCGGATAGTGGGCTTCGGACTATATCTGACGTCTCATCATTTTAGTTACTCGTTTCCACCATTCCACCGTCCCGCCGTCCCCGCCGTAGTTGGTGTTCGTGCAGATGGCCTTGAGGCAAAGCAATCACCAACAACTCAGCATACTATCTATAGTCAATTGTCACTGTTTCTCATAGCAAATGATTTTCGTGCAGACGGACGCTATCACCTACAACTTAGCTTGTTCAAT
>JBBQTL010000307.1:0-5758 GCA_038213285.1 Chitinophagales bacterium | reverse complement strand
TAGAAAAACTACCATTTGCATTGGTAGCAACACCTCTTCCTATTCCTTTTATTATAATAGAGGCAGACTCTACAGGCAAACCTGTAGCATCATCCGTAACTCTGCCGGTTACTTTCATGTCCTGCGCTTTTACTCCCATAAAACTGGTAAAAAGCATTAGCAGCACTAGCATAATCTTTCTCATAATGTTTAATTTTTTGTGTAGCACTTGTTAGTATTGATGTTTAGTTTTTAAAATTTCCCAGGTGGTCAACTGTGCTGGTTTCAAACGGCTTTAACCATTTATCGATCATCACAGCCACTTCAAAACGTTTTATATTTCTATTTAAATCCAACTCTTTTAATCCTGCATCCGTCCAGCTTTTTTTAAACTTATCGATAGTTGGCGCAGCATATTTTTTGGATGAGGATTGGTGCATGGCAATGATTTCAAATAAATCACTCACAGTTATCCATTTATTTTTTGTTTCAAAAACCAGGGGCTTATACTCATTAAAATCTTTGATAAAAACTGCAGTTTCAATAGTAGAATCCGGGTAAAACCAGGTGCGGTTGGCCCAGGCATTGGGTTGGCCGGTACCTTTCAATATTCCTGTGGCGCCTATTTTTTGAATAGCCGTAAAAAAGGGATTTGATGGCTTAACATCATAGTAAGGCATGATGTAGGCTTTGCTGTTTAATAACGCCTGCTGCACATCTCTAACGCTAACCTGTAACCCATTTTTTTTCTGTTTAATACACAAGGCAGCCAAAGCTCCTGCTGCCTGCCCGGTAAGCATTACACATGGTTGTAAGCGGGTAGTACCATTTACAATATTGCTTACACTAAAGCCCTTTTCCGCAATAATAATACCTGTAAAGCCAACTGGAATTAATGATCCAAGCGGAACATTAAAGGAAGGAACCGGGTAAAAAGACAGGTGTTGCGGAGCATTGAGATTCTCCCGGTGATGATGGTCAATCGGATAATCCCCTACCGAAACACCTGTGCGGTATAAAGGAAAAGCCTGGTTAAAAGGATTGGATATATGTTGGATTTTAAAACGGGTTAATCCTTTTAATCTTCTACCTTCCCTGTTATAAGGTATCAATGGTAGCCGGTCGGCTGTTGGGAACTCGTCGTTTGCCAGTGCAAGGTTTTTAAAGCCAAACTGTGTTTGTAAAAAATAAACAAACCGCATTGTTTTTGCTTTCGCTTTTTGCCATTCCTGCAGGCGCTGTTCATGGCTAAGGGCAATTACATTTAAATAAATATCATTGCCTTTGCCCGGCCAGTTGATCATGTATTTCCCATTGGGCAATTTACCGTAATCCAGCATTTTTTGTGCGCTTACATTAGAGGTAAGCTTAGATGGATGGCTACTAAACTCATTACAACAACCATCAAACTCCATGGGATCATAACCAGTTGGTTTTACCAATGTACAATCCGCTTTCGGCCCATAATCTTTTAAAATAGCAGCATAGGTAATATCCTGTATGATGGTGTTTGTTTCGGGTACGTTTACATTTTCTCCGGTTACTGCACTTGCTTCCATTCCCACATCAAATGGTATGGCAGCACTAGCCATTACATCGCCCAGTTCTGTGGCATCAATCACCTGTTTTGCATAAATGGTAACCGTGCGTTTTGAGGGCAGGTCATAAAAAACAGCGCCTTTAATTATAGTGCCATTTTTTATTACTTTCATAAACTGGTGCTGAAATAAAACGGCGAGTTTGGGTAAAGCCGATGCCATTGCCTTTAAGATACTGTCGCCTACGTGGGGTTCAAATAAAGTGTTGCTTACCCAGCCAGTTGCCACCTTGTCCGGACCACCATACACTTTATACACCTGCTCCCGAAATTGGGCCCATATACCCGAAGGCATGTTGTGATTTCCGTCAAAAGCCGGCACACCGGCTGCGGAGAGCATACCACCCAGCCATACCGTGGGTTCCGCAATAATTGTATTAACGCCCATCCTGGCGCTTTGCAAACCTGCTGCGCTTCCGCCCGTGCCCCCACCAATCACCAATACATTCGTGGATAATTGTTTTTGTGCAGTTACCGCATTGGTAAGTGTTGTTAGTATCAATACAACAATCAGCCGGTATTTATTATTACGTTCCAAATCAAAAAAAATTTTAAATTGATTCAAATGTTTTGTAAACTTCGAACAAGGCCCTTGGGATATGAAAGCACCCTTTCCACTTGCCCCCTTTTGCATCCAGCAACACTTCGCCACGCCTGTTTAAATAACCGAACCATTCACCAAACTCATTGTCTTTAAAATTTTCCCAGGTATATTGATGCACTTTATGAAACCATTCCAGGCACTTCTCATTTTTAGTGTACGCATATCCTTTTGCCAATGCTACCAGGGCCTCCACGTGTACCCACCATAATTTTTGGTCCCATTCCAACTGCTGCAGGGGATAGCCTTTTACATCCATAAAATAGAAAATCCCACCGTACTGATTGTCCCATCCATATTCAAGGGTATTGAGCATTATGTTACACGCTTTTTCAGTTAAAGCAGCATCATTTAAACGTTTACCTAAATCCATAATAAACCACATCGCTTCTATTGCATGGCCCGGGTTTAGCAAGCGGCCTTCAAAGCTGTCGCAAAAACTGCCGTCTGCATTTACATTCTCTAATATCAATCCCCATTCAGGCTGATAAAAGACATCCATTACTTCGTGTATAACTTTCGGTACAAATGCATTTACATTGTCGGCGCCCAGCAGGTGTTCCATCTCCAGCGAAAGGTTGCACAAGATCATGGGCAGCGCAAAATTTTTAAGGTCACGGGTACCAGGATAAGCCTTGTTGTAGGGGCCCTTCCAGTTATTTTGACGATGGAGGATATTCTCGAATGTTGCTATTGCAATTTTTTTATACCTGTCATTGGGCGAAGCTTTATCCAATGCCGCAAAGGCCATTGTAGCAAAGCAATCGCTAAATATATTATAGGGTTGAACCAATGGTTTTCCATCTTCGGTCAAAGAAAAATACCAGTTGCCATTATCATCACGGCCATATTTTTCCATAAAACCGGCGCCGTGCAATGCCATTTTTAGCCAGTCTTCATTTGCGAATACATTATTATACATGTAGCTAAAACACCAAACCTCTCTACCCTGCAGCCACATAAACTTGTCTGTACTGTACACTTTGCCCTCCCTGTTAAGACAGGTAAAAAATCCTCCATTTTCTTCATCCCTGCTATTGTCTATCCAAAATGGTAAAATATTATCTGTCAGTTCTTTTTTATACAGCTCAGCATACTGCTTTAAGTTGGAGTGTATTGATGGAACAAGTTGGTTGGCAGGCATCTTTTTTAATTCTTGTTAATTAAAAAATAAATTTTTATAAAAGTAATAATTTTTTTTATCAAATATCCGATACTTTATAATTTATTTTATTTAGTTGTTAAATTTTAAGCACCTAGTTAAATATTTGTAGCTTACAGCAAAGATTTTAACCCAATAAATTACAAATGGCAAACGGAGGGCATCTATTTACAGTTTTTAGCGATGATACAGTTACGGGGGTAGTATATAAGAATAAGGCATTGAAACGACTGATCGTTAACCAAATTGATCAGCATGGCAAAACAACCATTACGGAACTTGCCAGGGAATTAAATACCAGTGTGCCCAAAATTACCAGTCTAATTAATGAGTTGATTGAGGACGGCCTGATAAAGGACAATGGCAAATTTGATTCAACCGGCGGAAGGAGGGCCAGTGTTTATGGACTGGTTTCAGATGCCTGCTTTTTTGTTGGCGTTGATGCAAAACGGTTTTATGTAAATATTGGGCTGCTCGATTTTAAAAAACACCTGGTAACAATACAGGAAAAAATTCCCTATAGGCTGGAAAACACACCGGAATCGCTGCAGGCTTTACTGGATATAATAAAGGCTTTTGTGCAGGAACAAACTGCCGATATAAAAGAACGAATTCTGGGGATTGGCATTAACCTTTCGGGGCGCATCAATAACACAACCGGCTATAGCTACAGTTATTTTCACTTTAATGAAGAGCCCTTGTCGGCTGTTATCCAAAAAGAAATTGGCATTCAAACCTTTCTTGAAAATGATTCCCGTGCAATGGCATACGGAGAGTTTTGCTTTGGCGAAGTAAAAGATGCCCGCAACGTTTTATTTGTTAATATGGATTATGGAATTGGGTTGGGTATTTTAATTGACGGAAAATTATATTATGGCAAGTCGGGCTTTGGAGGCGAGTTTGGGCATATCCCGTTTTTTGACAATGAAATATTGTGCCATTGCGGAAAAAAAGGCTGCCTCGAAACCGAAGCTTCCGGCTTATCGCTGGTTAGAAAATTTAAAGAAAAAATTAAGCTGGGATCAACCTCTTCGGTGATGAAAAAGAAAAAAGAGGTAAGCGAAGTTACCCTGCTGGATATTATAAGCGCCGCTAAAAATGAAGATACATTGTGCATTGAATTACTTGCTGAAGTTGGGGAAAAAATGGGGAAGGGGATTGCCATGCTGATAAACATTTTTAATCCTGAATTATTGATTTTAGGGGGAACACTTTCCGAAACCGGGGACTACCTTCGCCTGCCAGTGAGAAGCGCCATCAATAAATACTCTTTGAGCCTTGTAAATACTGACACGCAATTAAAATTATCAAAACTTGGAGAAAAAGCCGGTGTGATAGGCGCTTGTTTAATTGCCAGGAATAAAGTGCTGGGGCTATAAAGGTGGTTACATGATAGCCGAAGCATTTTTTAATAACGTTTTCATCATTTTTAAATGTTGTTTTATCATAAATAGCCAGCCCAACTACCGAAGCCGTTAGTGCCTTCAACCTATATTGAAAAACTGTTTCCTTTGAATTTTTAATTTGTATTGCAGCTCATTTTTTAAATATGCTGACAGATCCAGGTGCAGAATTAAAAAGTTATCGTTCCCTTTTAAGGGAAAGGATGATGTGTTTTCTATACGGTAGGAAAAAGATGGTAATAGCGGGTACATGCCTGCGTATGATTTTAGCTGGGACGAGTTATCAAAACACAAAGCAACCGGTGGTATGTTAAAAGATTTTCCAGGCAAAACATAATCAGCGCTTACTGATCAGAGAATGATGAATCATCTTTCGGGGGTTGCTGATTTTGATGAAAGCCTGGCCAGCAAAAAAAGCTGGATCGAAGAGTGCAGGCTGTTTATATCCGCATGCAACAATTACCAGTTGCCCGCTTACCTGGAACATTACAGTAGTGGCAAGGGCGGGCATGTTTGGATTTTCTTTGATGCTGCTTATCCTGCTTATAAAAGCCGGAAAATAGCATTGCATATTTGCCATTTAGGGCGGTGCAGCGCATTTTCATTATCCATTTCCATTTTAATTCCTTCAGCCGCGGCGGAAGGGGCAATTAAAATCCTTACCTAAATGACGTTGCCCACTACAACTCATCTTTAAAAAATCATTCAACAACATACTCCACTATCGTTGCTTCCCAAACTTTTGGCAATTCCAGTTTTTCAATCATGCGCTCAATTGCATTTCCGGGGATTTCAAAATCCCTGTTCTTATTTTGTGCAAGCAGTTTATGATATCCGGCCTCGAGGTAGATAATTTTGATCATCGCTTGATAAGGTTCTGCCATGTCGATCAGTTGCCCCCGCATTTGCCGGGTAATATTGGTGGCATTCCAAATAAACGGCGTGCTGTTTCTCAAATATTTTTTAGCTGTTTCCTTAGCCAGTTGTATAATCTGCCCATTGCCTTTTGTATCACC
>JBBQTL010000306.1:0-5777 GCA_038213285.1 Chitinophagales bacterium | reverse complement strand
AGTTAAACTATAAACAGACGATAACAATTTTCCGGTAAAGGCACTGCAATCAATACCACTGAGGTCTGAACCTCCATATTGGTAATGGGTACCCCACCATTCATCAATAAAACTATACAGGGAAAAATTAGCGATGCTTTCCACCTCCTGGTCCATCAGCATTGCATACTTAAACTGCAGCCTGGAACATTTTTCAATGTTACCAACGAAACCGGATTGTTGAACCGATGGCTTTGAAGATAGTTCGTTCAATTTCGTTTTTTCATCTGCGACAATTATTGTATTGGAAGAAGCTTCCGGCACAATTTCAATGCCTTCAATAAATTTAAGGGAACTTTTTGGTTGAGCTCTGTTAGCAAATCTTTCGATATTGACATTGGTTTGAGCCTTTACAGATATTGATGTTCCTGAAAAAATGCCAGTGGCAACAGCAACAAAAAATAAGTGTTTCATACGTAAAATTTTGGGTTTACACGTAAGTACAACTTAATCTTGTGTTATTCAATCATCTTAAAATTCTTTAACTACGCTATTTATCTTTTCTTTTCTATGAACCTTGTAATACAAACAATTAATAAATAAATTTCTTAAATGCGTCGCAAAGGTAATGTCGCAAACCCATAAAAGCAATCTTTTGAAATAGTAAGTTGGTTTTTAACAGGTTACTCATGTGGAAAAACGGATTAGTCAAGCATATTATTGTGTACGATATTTGCTTACTCTAACCGGTAATCCTGTAATTCATATCCGGCCAGATTTCAAATAATTAAAAATAAATTATTTGGTTAATATATTTACACCCTTAAAACATTAACCCAATATCATCCTGACTTATATGAATTTTTCACACCTTCACGTTCACACCCAATTCTCTTTATTAGACGGTGCAGCATCTATCAAAAACCTGTATCAAAAAGCCATTGCTGAAAAAATGCCCGCATTGGCAATCAGTGATCATGGCAATATGTTTGGCGCTTTTGAATTTGTAAAAGAAGCTTACAAGCACCGGAATGACGATAAATCGTTAAAGGTTAAGCCCATTGTAGGCTGCGAGTTTTACATTACTACCGACAGAACCCGTAAAACTTTCAGCAAGGATGAAAAAGATCCACGCCACCACCAGATCTTACTGGCGAAAAATGAAATAGGCTATAAGAATTTGGTGAAGCTTACATCTCTCGGCTACATTGAAGGAATGTATTCCAAATATCCCCGGATTGACAAACAACTGATACATAAATACCACGAGGGTTTGATTGCTACCACCTGTTGCCTTGGAGCGCTCGTGCCGCAAACCATTTTAAAAAAAGGTGAAGCGGAGGGTGAAAATGAATTTAAATGGTGGCTGAATATTTTCCAGGAAGATTATTACATCGAATTACAAAGACATGGCATACCCGACCAGGATAAGGTAAACCTGGTATTATTGAAGTTTGCTAAAAAATACAATGTAAAAATAATCGCCAGCAATGATTCACATTATGTGGATCAAAAGGATTCCAATGCCCACGATATTTTATTATGCATCAATACCGGAGAAAAACAGGCTACGCCAAAGTGGAGTGAGACTTCGGATGATGATGTACTGGTAAAAAACAAGCGGTTCGCCTTTCCCAACGACCAGTTTTATTTAAAAACTGCCGGTGAAATGAGCAAGGTATTTGATGACATCCCGGAAGCAATTGACAATACCAATGAGATTGTTGCTAAAGTAGATTTGCTGGATCTGAAAAGAGATATCCTCCTCCCCCATTTTGTTGTTCCATCCAACTTTACCAGCCAGGATGAATATTTATCTCATCTTACCTGGACGGGTGCCAAAGAACGATATAAAATTTTTACTCCTGAAACCGAAGAGCGCATCAATTTTGAGTTGGGCGTAATCCGGGAGATGGGTTTTGCGGGGTACTTTCTTATTGTAGGTGATTTTATAGTAGCGGGCAAGGAAATGGGCGTATTTGTAGGGCCTGGCCGTGGCTCCGCAGCAGGGAGCGTAGTAGCTTATTGTATCGGCATCACGAATATTGACCCTATAAAATACAACCTGCTGTTTGAAAGGTTTCTAAATCCGGAACGTAAATCCATGCCGGATATTGATACCGATTTTGATGATGAAGGCAGGCAAAAAGTTATTGACTATGTGGTACAGAAATATGGCAAAAACCAGGTAGCACAGATCATTACCTATGGCACCATGGCCGCCAAATCGAGTATTGCAGACGTAGCAAGGGTAATGGATCTTCCGCTGGCAGAAAGCAGGGCTTTGTCGAAACTGGTTCCTGAAAAACCGGGTATCAATTTAAAGCGTTTACTGCATGCTCCCTACACTACCAAAGAGGCAAAGAATGGCACAAAATCGCTGGAAGAAAAAGAACAGTTGCAGGCGGATGATATAGAAAATGTAAAAAAGCTAAGAGAAATTTATAACGGAACCGACCTGCACAGTACTATCCTGCATGAAGCGGAAATTTTAGAAGGTTCCGTTCGAAATACCGGTATTCATGCTTCCGCAATTATTATCGCACCAAAGGATTTAACTGACCTGCTACCGGTAGCGTCATCCAAAGAATCTGAATTATGGCTTACCCAAATTGAAGGCGGATCAATTGAAGAAGCTGGTGTTATTAAAATGGACTTCCTGGGTTTAAAAACCCTGAGTATCATGAAAACCGCCTTGTCATTAATCAAACAAAACCATGGTGTAAGTATCGCCATTGATGATATCCCCCTGGATGATGAACTAACCTACAAATTATACCAGCAGGGCGACACCAATGCAACTTTCCAGTTTGAAAGTGTAGGTATGCAAAAATATTTACGGGAGCTGAAGCCTGATAAATTTGCGGATCTTATCGCCATGAATGCCTTGTACCGGCCCGGCCCTATCGCCTATATCCCGGAATACATTGACAGGAAACTAGGCAAGAAACAGGTTGAATTTGACTTGCCCGATATGGAGGAATACCTGAAGGAAACCTACGGTATCACCGTGTACCAGGAGCAGGTAATGTTGCTGTCGCAAAAGCTCGCCGGCTTTAGTAAGGGAGATGCAGATATACTCCGAAAAGCAATGGGTAAAAAGCAAATTGCCATTCTTGATAAAATGAAAGTACAGTTTGTAGATGGTGCGTCTGGCAAAGGGCATCCAAAAGACAAACTGGAAAAAATATGGACTGACTGGGAGGCATTTGCCCAATACGCTTTTAATAAATCGCATTCTACCTGTTATGCTTTTGTAGCCTATCAAACTGCTTATCTAAAGGCCCATTACCCCAGCGAGTACATGGCTGCTGTTTTAAATCACGCCGGTAGTATTGATAAAATCACCTTCTTTATGGAAGAGTGTAAAAGAATGGGGTTAACTGTTTTGGGACCGGATATCAATGAATCGAACAATGGTTTTGCCGTAAATAAAAAAGGTGAAATACGTTTTGGATTTAGCGGATTAAAAGGTGTAGGAGAAAATGCGATTGAATGTATTATTGAAGAAAGAACAAAACATGGTCCTTACAGTTCTATTTTCGATTTGGCGAAACGGGTAAACCAGCGTGCAGCCAATAAAAAATCATTGGAGAGTTTAATATATTCGGGGGCATTTGATTGTTTTAAGGATATCACCCGGGCCCAATATTTTTATGTGGCTCCCGGCGATGTACAGGGACTCGAAAAGATACTGAAATTTGGAAGTGTTTTCCAGTTTCAAAATGCTACTGCCACCAACACCCTGTTTGGCGATCTGCAAATGCCGGATATTGTTCCACCCAAATTATCACCCTGCGAACCCTGGCCGCTGGCAACCCAGTTAGATTATGAGAAAGAAGTTACGGGAATGTATATGAGTGGCCATCCCCTGGATAATTTTAAGTTTGAAATGCGGCATTACAACATTACGCCGCTGGCTGATTATAACGAATTTAAGGCAGCGGTTAATACACATGCCAACCCGGGAAGACAATTCAGGGTAGCCGGATTGGTAGTGGATGCACAACAGCGGCTCACCAAAACCGGTAAAAACTTCGCCATCCTGTCTATTGAAGATTATAGTGGTAAAACGGAATTTATGCTATGGAGTGAAGATTATGTGAAGTATAAAGATTACCTCGAAAAGGGGTTAATTGTGTTGGTGGAAGGCGGATTTAAAACCAGGTACAACAGCGACCAATATGAGTTTAAATTATCCCGGATATATTTGCTGGAAACCGTTAAACCAGCTTTGACAAAACAGGTAACCATTGAAGTGCAGCCACAATTTATAAGCAACCATTTTGTAACCTTTATGGAACAAAACATTAAAGCCAATCCGGGTAAAACAGGATTGAAATTTAATATTGTCGATATCAGGAATAATTACAGGGTAGGCATGTACAGTTTAGAAACAGGTTTTACTATGAATGATGATATGGCGGTATTTTTAAATGACAATAAAGATGTGGATGTGAGCGTAGTTACAGGGTAATTTAATCTTGGAAACATTGATGAAATATGATCAATGGTTGTATCATTAAACATTTCTCTGAAAAGACCGGCTTGGTTCAACCATGCTTCATTCCATTGGAAAGCACAACCCCCGTTTAAAATTGTTGGACGGCAGATTAGTTGCTGGAAGTTATTGTTTTCCATATTCTCAATCTTACAGCGAATCCATGTAGCCTATAACATTATCGTGGGATACATTAATTCGTTGTATTTGTATTTTTCTTAAAAAGATGGTTATTGCTTCTTTAATTTAAACAACCCTATTCCAAAGTTGGTACCTGTAGATGAAGAAAAGTTTATCCTGACAGAAATAGTTTTTTCGCAGGGCAACACAATATTATCTGCACCTGCCGCAGGCTCTGCCACGTATAACGTACCACCTGCAGTATAACGCCCAAATGATACCTTGGTAATGGTCGTGCTGTTATTTGGATTAATCGTTATCACAATTGGCTTTACATCAAATGCTGTTGGATACACAAAAGATATGTGTGTTGAGTCCACTTTAGTAAGTGTTACAATATCGCCGGGCAAATAATCCTGCCAATCATCTGCCACTACTTTAAAGTTGCCCGTAAAATCATCGGCGTTAAATTTACAAATAGCGGCATACCGGAGAAAAGTGCTTGATCCGGGTATATTGGCTGTACCGCCACCGAATTGCGTACCCACTGCCGGAAAGGCCTCCAGTTTTTGCCCACCGGGTAATGTAATATCCGCACCAATATCAAAAAAATCACCCAACACAATAGAACCTCCAAACAAAGCAATTAACTGGGCCCCTGTAATTTCAAGCGTTGTTGGAAAAGTGGTTACATCCGTTTTAAATGTTTTTATGATGGCCTTATTGCCATTCTTTATAATCACAATGTCAAACTTTTGAGGTGCTATATCCTGAGGAAAGAGTAAGCCCACATCAAACTTCCCTTTAAACAACGCCGGATTATTGCTAACATCAATTACTGCATCGCTGTTTGCAACCGTTACGATTTTCGGCACCGGCACCCTTGTTAACCCAGGCACTTTCGGATTATCCGATTTACGACAGGAAACCAGTACAGTAACTGCCAGCAAACTATACAATACTATTTTTTTCATACTAATATTTTTTATGATCAATTATATTTTATTCGGTGATAGGAGAAGAATACCAATCCCTTTTTTATAAAGCAAGACTGGTAAATAATCATTCATGCAATCCTAACTATTATTACGGCATCCAAAAAACCTTCATACTATTTACCAGGTCTTTTTGCGCCGGTGCATTTGAATTGGTTTCCAGTTCTGCCTGGTACCAGGGC
>JBBQTL010000305.1:0-5865 GCA_038213285.1 Chitinophagales bacterium | reverse complement strand
GTAGAGATATTGTAATCACTGCATTATTCCTTGTTCCCTGGTCAATATTTAGTATTGCTTTTTCTTAACGTAATGACATTGCCCGCCGTAAGAAGGTTTATTAATATAGCATAGTTGTGCTAACCTCGATCAATTTCTTTTCAAAAAATTTAAAAACTCCGAATAGCACGCACAAAGTAAAAGTAGTTCTCAATATTGTAGTTCCGGTGGCCCGTGCCGAAGTGCTGACCAAATGGGTAGCCGTCAAGAAACAAACTGGAACTCCAATAGTCGTTGCTGGCAAAGCCACCAACTAATTTTTTTTGTAGGAACAGTCTGTTCAATTCTTCTTTTGATGGCAAAAACCAGTCTGTAAATCCACCTCTATTTGAATTTGCGCATTCTAGTGCGGCGTAATTTCTGGAGGTGCCCTGTGCTGTTACAATTTTTTGGGTGTTTAATTTCCCAGATTCTGTTGTACCTACTAAATTGGTTATTGTTCCATTGTACCATTGTGCCGGTCGTAAATCAACAGTATCGGCAATTAAGCCACGGTCTTTGGTCTTATTTAACCAAAATATAATGCCCCCCCCAAACCGTTTGCCAATAAAATGTGCAGTGGTTCTTGCTGCTGTATTAACGTTCCTTGCGGTACTCACCACATCTGGGTTACTCACCACATCTGGGTTACGCAGTACTTCTTTGGTGCAAGAAATTGCTAGGAACATACATGCTGCCAATCCTGTTTTAGTTAATCTGTGCATTTTTTTAAAATTTAATAGTTAATTAAAAAATCTCTGTTTTTTTGGAAATAGTTTGCGGAAGTAAAAAAAATTAGAATCCGTACATAGAATATTATATACATACGCACCAATTTAAAAAAGGTTGCAACCCTCTACTATCGTGGTAGGTACACCCAGACTCCAAGTTTTGTGTACTCACCGACCTGTATTAAATGTTAGGGCTTTAACCAGAAAACAAGCCAGTAAATTAAAAATAATTTTGTTGTGTCTGGTAAATATTACCTTCTGATTTCATAGTAGTCTTTGTCAGTCAACGAACACTTTTGTCTCGACTGTCAAAAATATTGCAGCTTGTAAAAAAGAGTAAAAAAGAAATGATTTTAGTTAAACGCATCGTCAATTTAAAATGGCTACTAACGATTGGGTATTGCTGCAGGCAGGGAATTCATTGCTCGTCAAGCCCCGGAACTGAAGCCGATTGAAAAACTAAAGTACAAGATTACAACAAAAAGCCCAACAGAATTACGTCCGCCGGAACCGCTGCTGATAGTGAGCTGCAGCCGATTGTTTCAACGTCAGGCCCTGCTTGCAGCAATACTTTTGTTGGGCGTTCGCCTTGTCTATTTTGTTGGTCTTTACTCGTCGCCAAAGTAGTCGTTGTCTATTTTTTTGATTTCAAAAGTTGTCGATACCGAAACTGCAAGATTAAAGTCAATCATTAATTCAGCCAATTGTTCTCCGTCTATTAGTACAATTTTTGTGTCATTTTTTGGATGATATTCTCTTGCATCAGGTGTATATTTTGAAGTTGTAATAAAAACTCCCTTTTTTGCTCCTTGTCCTGCAAGGGCTCCAATAAATTTTTGAATTTCTGGTCTTCCAACTGAACCTTCCCACCTTTTAGCTTGAATATAAATCACATCAAGTCCGAGTCTATCTTCTTTAATAATTCCATCAATTCCTTCATCGCCTGATTTTCCAATAGATTTTCCTGCGTCCTTTATTGAACCTCCATATCCCATTTTAACTAATAATTCAACAACCAAGTTTTCAAAAAATGCAGGTGTGCAGCTTTTGATTTTTATTAATAATTCTTGCGATAGATTTTTTCTAATCTTTAAATAATTAGATTCTAATATTTCTTCGGGTGTTTCAGTAATTAGTGGATTGTCAATTTCACTTTCACTTGAAGTGTCATCGTCTTTTATTCGTCCTGTCCTTTCTAAATATGCTGGTATAGTTTTCAAAGTTCTCAAATTAATCTCACTATGATTTTCAGAAAGTAATTTTTTTCCTTGGTCTGTAATCTTAAAAGAACTTCTTTTTATGTTTTCAAGTAGTCCTGCCATTTTAAAATGAGATTTTGCCCAAGCAACTCTGTTTGGAAAAGTCTTAGCTACGCCACTTGGTAAAAATACATTTTGCTCTTCATCTGTCAACCCAAATAACGTCGCTAACTTTTGATTAGTTTCAACTGTTGTGTGTTCTTTTCCATCTCCCAAAATAGTTAAAAATGTAAGCATAATTTTTTGAAAGTCTGGTATCATTATAGTTGTGTAAAATTTCGTTTAAGGTGACGCCCAACGTTTTTATTGCTGCAAGCTCCATGAAATAAACCTGCGTCAATACAGCTAAAGTAAGTGATATTTACGAAGCTTTCAATTTAAGGCGCAATAGAAATGCACAATGTCTCCTGCCTCGTCTTGCACCTTCTACATCTTTATCCCCTCCATCGGATTCGCCCCTTTCTTAAAGATATATTCGCTTTGCAGTATATAGGCCCCGGTTATCACTACCACATCACCGGCACTTAGCCCGGATTTTATTTCTATTCAGTCGTCGGTTTCCAGGCCGGTTTCCACCATTTTGTTTTTAAATGATTTTTCGCTGGTTCTTACCCATACGGTTACGCCCATGTCATCCCTAATCACTGCATCTACCGGTAAGGTAAGTAACTGGTGTTGCCGGTTTTTTAATACTAAATAAGACGTTCGCCCGGCTGTGCATTTGCCAGGCTTGTCACTCGTTGCATCACTGTGCATCGGGCAGGAATAGACTTTCATTACACCATTTTCATTTTCTCTTTTTTAGATTTAGCCAAATCCATTCCGCATTTGGAACATTTGCCGGGCTGGGCACTGGTTACTTCGGGGTGCATGAAACAGGAATATACTTTGGCTGATTTTTTCATTCCCTGTAAATCCATATCACATTTAGGACACTTGCTGGCATGGGTTACTTGTGATTTCCGGGTGCCTCGGGCAGGTGTATATTTTCACTGCATCCATTTTCATCTTTTCTTTTTTGGATTTAACTAAACCCATTCCACAGGTAGCGCATTTGCCGGGCTGGCTCACTACCATATAAGGATGCATGGGGCAATTGTACATTGCCTTTGCAGGTTTATACTTTGGTGCCCTTGTTTTATTGCTTGCGTCGTTCTGTGCAAAAACGGGAATTGCGAGGATGGTTAAGACTGCCATCAGCAGCACTTTTAAAGCTTTCATTGCTTAAAATATTTAAATGATAAATAAATGCAAATAGCGGCATAATGGAAAATGCCAAAAGCCAGGCAAACAATCGCCGGGCTAAAACAGGAGGATAAAAATTATATCAGGAAAACCCAGTTGCGTATATAAACAGCTATGCCATTTAAGAGTGGAGGGGCATTTATTGATTGGATTTGCTTCTGTGATGGAAAGTATTTCAACAGGGGAAAGTTCGAAAACCGAAACAGGCATAGCAACGGCTACTGCATGCGCCATCTGAATGGCCGTTCCGGAGGCATTTTGAGCAGCTATGTTTTTAAAGATTTGCAGTTTGTCATTACAACAGTGGTGGCCTTTTTTAACTGATTTCTCCATGCCGCATTTGTCGCAGCTTTTGGATTCTTTATGCCCAATGCTCCAATCCGCCAGTTTGCCCATGCAATAATGCATTTGTACAGTGGCTCCGGTTGTAGCGCTTATGTACAGACATGCCAATATTGCGATGAGGAACTTTTTCATTTTTGTGAAACCAGATACTATTTTTGTAAACCCGTGTTGTTTTCATTTGGGTTTACAATTACTCACTGCAAAATGAAGAAATATTTCCCACCCGTTTTATAATGAAACATGGAGTAGGGAATAAAATCCGTCAGATTTTTCTGAATTGAGTTTTTAAGGGGGCTTGTTTTGTTAAATAGTAGCCTGCTCTTATTAATCATTTAAATGACTGATTACCGTCATTTATTTAGTTCCTGTATTGTAATATTTTTATACAATTATTTGCGTCCCGGTTACAACTTCAACGGTATTCAAATTAATAACTCATTATTGCTGCTTTTTAAGATTGACTTGTAAATTGTTTTAATGCAAAATGTAAATCGCTTACAAAAGCTAATACCTGTGATTTTTTAAAATAAGGTGTTATTCTTTCATTGACCGGTTTAATTGTTTGCTCCTGAAATTTAATTAATATGAAAAAATTTGTCGCAGTTTTTGATGGATACAAAATGTCGGACAGTACAATGAATTATGCGATACAGCTTACAGGTGCGGAGAATGCCCACCTGGTGGGTGTATTCCTGGATGATTTTATTTACCGCAGTTACAATGTATATAATGTACTTACGGGTAATGAAAATTACCAGTCGGTAATGAAGCAAATGGATACAGCCGATCAAAAGAAAAGGGATGCTGCTGCGGTTCAGTTTCAACAATCCTGTAAACAGGCGGGCATCCGGTTTTCCATTCACCGCGATAAAAGTATTGCACTCCAGGAGTTGAAACAGGAAAGTATGTTTGCCGATTTGGTAATAATAAACGAGTACGAGACTTTCTCAAATCAGCGGGAGCAGTCGCCTACCCGGTTTATCAGGGAACTGCTGAGTGGAGTACAGTGTCCTGTGCTGGTAGTGCCGTCAACCTTTAAGCCCGTTGATAAAATAGTTTTATTGTACGATGGCAAACCTTCTTCTTTATATGCAATAAAAATGTTCAGCTATTTGTTTGGCAGTCTCCATCAAATACCGGTAGAAGTATTTACTGTCAACGGGAATGTACCAGGTAGCTCAAGACTGCCAGACAATAAATTAATGAAAGAGTTTATAAAGCGGCATTTTCCAAAAGCACAGTATATCATTGCCAAAGGAGAAGCCGAAGAGTTGATAATTAACCATCTTAAAAAACACAAAGAAAATGAACTGGTGGTACTGGGCGCTTACCAGCGGAGTGAGCCATCCCGTTGGTTTAAAAGCAGTATGGCAGATGTATTAATGAAAAAACTTGATACGCCTTTGTTTATCGCTCATCATAAATAACCGATACCTGGTAATGTTAAATCCTAGCCTGAATACCGTTTTTTAGAATTAAAATTTATAATCATGAAAAAAATATTAGTGCCAACCGATTTTTCAGTTTGTGCAAATAATGCAGTTGATTTTGCCGTTCAAACAGCAAAATTAGCACCGGCTGAAATTGCTTTACTCCATTCTTTTGAACTCATGGGTAACCTTTATACAGATTACATGGGGGTAAATAAAGAGTTTAACCAGTCTCAACTGAATGACGTATACCATCAACTGGCTGTACTTAAAAGAAGCATCCGGGAAACCGAAGGAGTGACGGTGGATACCCATGTATGTACGGGATCAGTGAAGAAATGTATTCTGCAAACTACAAAAGAAAAGGAGATTGATTATATGGTGATGGGTACCGCCGGGGCCAGTGGAATTAAAGAAACATTATGGGGAAGTAAAACTGCGGACATTATAGCTAAAAGTCATGTACCGGTAATTGCCATTCCCTGCGGGTATAAATGGAAAAAGCCAGTCAAAATTTTATTGGCTACCAATCATTTTGAAACCAAACCTGTAATGCTTGATTTTCTATTTGAATGGGCAGATATGTTTAATGCCCGGATAGACGTAGCCGTTTTTACCAATGACAGCAAAGACAGCCCGGTAACCTACCTGGAGCACATGCGGAGGACCCCGGGGTATGAGCACCTGTTAAAGGAAAAATATCATGAGGATACGCTAACTGTGACCAACCTCTTTGGAAAAGACTTTGAAGAAACACTGGAGGATCATATACAGCAAAACGAAGTTGATATATTGGCTATGGTTACCTATAAAAGAACTTTCCCTGATACTATTTTT
>JBBQTL010000304.1:0-5908 GCA_038213285.1 Chitinophagales bacterium | reverse complement strand
AATGTATATGTATCAGGTTGGGGTGGGGGTATCAATGTTTTTAAAAATTATACTACTGGTAATACAAATGGTTTGCCACAAGTAGATCCTCTCACAGGAATACCTGCACCCGACGGAGAAGATTTTTACTTTTTTGTTTTAAAGAAAAATGCAGAGTCGCAATTATTTGGTTCACATTTCGGTCAGTTTCGCGGGCAAACAGGCGATCATGTGGATGGTGGTACCAGCCGTTTTGATGAAAATGGTGTGATCTATCAGGCCATGTGTGCAAACTGTAATGGAGGTGCCGCTTTTCCAACTACCCCCAATGCCTGGAGGCGTTTTAATGGAAGTGTAAATTGTAACCAGGCAGCGGTAAAAATAGAAATGAACTTTGCAGGTGTTTCTGCCGGGGTGCAGGCATCCATCAATGCAGTTATTAGTGATACAGCAGGATGTGTGCCCTTTAGGGTAGATTTTATTGACACGCTTCAAAAAGGAAGAACCCTATATTGGGATTTTGGCAACGGCTTAAGAGATACCACTTTTGCACCACAGTTTAGCACATTTACCAACTATAATGCAGTTGGCAACTACCGGGTAAGAGTAATCGCAGAAGACTCCTCTACCTGTAATATCCGTGATACAGCTTTCATTAATATCAAAGCAGGGGATAACCTGGCTTCATTGGCATTTACGCCTATTAAAGATCCACCCTGTACGAGTTTAAACTATAGTTTTATCAACCAGTCTGCACCTACCCGGGGCAATTTTGGTCCACAAAGTTTCATCTGGGATTTCGGCGATGGTTCGCCACCACAAATATCATTTAATGCAACGCATACCTTTCCGGCTATCGGAGATTACGTAGTAACATTGCGATTGGTGGATACTCTTTTTTGCAATGCCCCCGATGAATTGAAATTGACATTACGGGTTAACCCAATTGTAGAAGCAAAATTTTCAACGCCTGCATTGGGATGTGCTCCTTACCAGGCTCAGTTTACCAACCTGTCTGGAACAGCAGATGTTACCTGGGAATTTAGTGATGGCACTACTACAAATGTAGAGAACCCGGTGAAGCTTTATCCGGTTCCCGGAACCTACCAGGTACGGTTAATCGCCAGAGACCCCAATACTTGTAATAAAGTTGATACGTCAGATTTTTTCACCATCACAGTGGCTCCAAAGCCGCAGGCGCAATTTACCTGGCAGCCCAATCCACCGGAAAGAAACAGGCCCACCAGGTTTACCAATCTTTCAACGGGTGCCAGTCGTTACTTATGGAACTTTGGAGATGGAGAAAGTTCAACAGAAGTTAATCCAACCCACCAATATAATACCACCGGTAATTTTGTAGCAGAACTAATCGCTTATAATGAACAAAATTGTACCGATACGTTTAGGCTCACCGTTCGGGTGCTGATTGATCCTCTACTGGATGTACCCAATGCTTTTACACCCGGCAGATTTGGTGTCAATGGGGTTGTTTCCGTAACAGGTTTTGGCATTGGTAAAATGGATTGGAGAGTGTACAACCGATGGGGACAATTAATGTTTCAATCCAATGATCGTAAACGTGGTTGGGACGGAACCTTTAAAGGCAAATTACAGGCTATGGACGTTTATACGTACACGTTAGATGTGGAGTTTACAGATGGAAAAAAATTAAGAAAAACAGGCGATATAACTTTATTAAGATAAAAAGAAGTAAGCATTGAACCAACAAGAAACGATAAAAATTTTAAATAAAAGCAACAGTCTATCTGTCAGGCTTGCTCTATCTGTATTTCGTAGTGTTTTATTCTTTTGGGTTTTATTTCTATCTGCCTTTACTTCTACCTTACAGGCGCAAGACCTTCATTTCTCTCAGTTTTTTCATTCCCCATTAAGTACCAACCCGGCTAATACAGGGTTTATCCCGGATGCAGATTATAGAATTGGTGCTCATTATCGAAATCAGTTCAGTAATATCATGGCGATCCCTTACAGAACGGTTAGTTTATTTGGAGATGCTCAAGTCATGCGTAATAAAATTGAGAATGGCTGGTTGGGCATTGGCGGTATGATCTTAAGTGATGTGGCTGGAACCGGGAGTTTACGATCTACTAAAGTGTATGGATCATTGGCCTATCATCAAATGTTGGGTAATAGCAGTTTGCTAAGTGCCGGTTTTAATTTAGGCTGGGCCAATAAACGCATCGATCCCTCTGTTTTAAAATTTCCTGATCAGTTCGATGGTAAATTTTTCGATAATAGATTGCCCACTTCAGTGGTGCTAGCCAATACCAACGTAAGTTATTTTGATATGCAGGCAGGGATCAATTATGCCTATTTCCCAACGGAAGAAGTGTACATAAATGCTGGTTATTCTATTCATCATGTGAACAAACCCAGAGAAACATTTTTTAATGATCAAACCGAGGATGGCATCATTCCTATGCGGCATATTGCTTTTGTAAATGCTATCTTAAAAGTAAATCCGCGAGTGATCATCAGTCCAAATATTTTTTATACCAATCAGGCTAAAGCATCAGAATGGGTGGGTGGCTTATTAATGAATTATAACCTGGCAGAAGGAGGAGACAAGCAATTGATTGGTGGGGTTTATTATCGTTATAAAGATGCAGCCATTCCGATGCTCGGTTTTCAAATTTATAATACCCGTTTTACTTTTAGTTACGATGTAACTACCTCCTCACTTAACACATTTAATAATTCGAGAGGTGCTACGGAATTGAGTATCATTCAGCGGGGTTTTTATCGGGAGAATGTCGATCGGCAATCACTTTGTCCGAGTTTTTAAAGTGGCTCCCGCTAACATTTTGTATGCTGCATATTATTAACGAATTTTGTCGGTACTGATTATTTATAATGTTGATGATAGTTACGAAATAATTTTATCAAGTCTAAAAGGTTCAATAGAACATGATGCCAAGTGTTGCCGTTTCCCAATCCTTTCATACGCATGTTGCCGCTTTCAAACATATTGTAGGTGATCTTTTTGTTCATACGGATGAAGAGAACCGGAATCACTATGCGCATGACGAGACTGAAAATCTCCATTTTTTACCTGATATTGTTATCAGACCCCGCACCACAGAAGAGATCAGTGCTGTGATGAAGATTTGCCATGAATATAGGATACCCGTAACACCCAGGGGCGCTGGTACCGGCTTAAGTGGGGGTGCATTGCCCCAGTTGGGTGGCGTGGTTATTTCTTTTGAACGCATGAATAGCATTCTCGAGATTGATGAACGAAATTTACAAGTAACCACTGAACCTGGGGTGATCACTGAAGTGTTACAGAATGCGGTAAAAGAAAAAGGACTTTTTTATCCACCCGATCCCAGTAGCAGGGGCAGCTGTTTTATCGGTGGTAATATTGCTGAAAATAGTGGTGGGCCAAAGGCCGTAAAATACGGGGTAGTAAAAGACTATGTGTTGAACCTCGAAGTGGTGTTACCCACAGGTGACATCATTTGGACTGGCGCCAATGTATTAAAAAATTCAACAGGCTATAATCTTACACAACTAATGGTTGGAAGCGAGGGCACACTGGGCCTTGTTACCAAGATTGTTTTAAAATTATTGCCACATCCCAAATACGACTTGCTGATGCTCGTGCCTTTCAACGACCTGGAAAAGGCAGGTGCTGCTGTGAGCGCTATTTTCAGGGCTGGCTTTACACCCAGTGCATTGGAATTGGTAGAAATTGATGCGCTCAAGATTGTGAGCCAATTTGTAGATAGTACAGCCGTTCCCGTTAGTGATGAGGTGGCAGCGCACCTCATTATTGAAGTAGATGGCAATCATGTAGAAACGTTGATGCAGGAAATGGAAGCCATTGCCAGCCTATTAACAACCTTTGATTGTGGCGAAGTTTTTTTTGCTGATGATGCACAACAAAAAGCTGAATTATGGAAATTGAGAAGAAGGGTAGCCGAAGCGGTTAAGCTTGCTGGTTATACTATTGAAGAAGATACTGTGGTACCAAGGGCAGAGCTTCCAGCACTCATTAAAGGTGTAAAGGAACTGGGTATAGCGT
The DNA here is from genome assembly GCA_038213285.1 of Chitinophagales bacterium. Lineage (GTDB taxonomy): Bacteria > Bacteroidota > Bacteroidia > Chitinophagales > Chitinophagaceae > Ferruginibacter. Next base: position 1,881 of record JBBQTL010000304.1, on the reverse strand, counting down.
ACGACTTTAAAGCCGTTTGTTATGGCCATGCCGGGGATGGCAACTTACACATCCGCATCAAAAAAGATGGTAGTATTTATAGCTTAAACAATCCAGAAGTGATTCCTGCTTTGAAAGCCCTATTTACTTTAGTAAAATCATTGGGAGGTACTATAAGTGGGGAGCATGGTATTGGTTTAATTCAAAAAGAATATATGGATATTGTTTTTAGTGATGCCGGGATACAATTAATGAGGGGCATTAAAAAGACATTTGATCCACACAATATTTTAAACAGCGGTAAAATTTTTGACTCGGAATAATTATAACAATTTAGCCAGTCATTTACATAGCCCATGGAAAATAAAAATTCTTAGAATGAAAAAATTAACAGTTTACGTTTTACTTACTTTTCTCACTCTTGCCGCTTTTGCGCAAGAGGAGGAAGAAACAAAACGCCCGTTTTTTAAGAAAGAAAACTTTTTTACAGGAGGTACAGTGAATGCAGCTTTTGGCAATCAATTTACATCGTTAGGTATTAGTCCGTTTTTTGGCTATAGCATTAACAAGTATGTGGATGTAGCTGCTACCATTGGCTATAATTACATTTCGCAACGTGACAATTTATACCTGGATGATAAACTTCGTCAGTCGGTATATGGACCCGGTGCTTTTGTTCGTTTGTTTCCAGTGAAATTTTTATTTGCTCAGGCACAGTATGAATTTAACCTCTTACGCTTGAAATATATTTTCCCTTCTAACCTCGGCATTCCAAATGAAAAGTACAAATTTGATGCCCATAGTTTTCTAATTGGAGGAGGCTTTGCCAGTGGGAGGGATTTTACAGAACAACGTTCCTATTATTATTTTTCTATCTTGTGGGATGTAGGCAATTCTGTAAATTCTCCGTATAAGGATAATTTAAACAGAGCTACCCCGATTATCAGAGCAGGGTATAATATTGCCTTGTTTCAGAGAAGAGGCAATTAGGTTTTATAGAAAAGGGATGAGCTCATCGGGGTGTTGCAACACCGTTATTTTTTCATTAGGATGAAAGTATAAAAAATCTTCGGCGTGCATTAATTCAATATGTGCCATAAGATGTGTATAAAATCCGCCACTGTTTAAAAAGAAAATGGGTTTGTTGTGAATGTTCAATTGATTCCAGGTTAACATTTCAAATACCTCGTCTAATGTGCCATAGCCTCCCGGCAAAATAATCGCTGCATCACATCTTTCATACAATAACATTTTTCGGGTATGCATGGTATCAACTATCAACAGTTCGGTTAATCCATCATGTTGGTGTTCCCATTTTGCCAAAACTTCTGGAATGATGCCTACTACTTTTCCTTCGTGTGCGATGGCTGCATTGGCTACTCCGCCCATCAAACCTTTATTTCCTCCTCCATAGATCACCCTAACATTTTTTTCAGCCAGAAGTTGCCCCAACAGTTTTGTATGTTCGAGATAGATTGGATTCTTACCGGCTTTACTGCCACAAAAAACCGCCATGGATTGAAGCGCCATAATTATGAATTTGAAGCAAAGGGAAAACAAATTTGTTTATCTTCAAAAAATATTAATTCATTTGATCATTAAATTGGGTATTGCTTATGTCTGCCGGAATGTTATTTGCCTTTGTCATCGGTTATTTTCTTTTATTGTTGGGAGTGGCCTGGTACACTTCAAAAGGCTCTAACAATGATTCTTTTTTTATCGGCAACAAGAAAAGTAATTGGATGCTGGTGGCCTTTGGAATGATTGGTACTTCATTAAGTGGTGTAACTTTTGTAAGTGTACCCGGTGGCGTGGGGAGTGGTAACTTTTTTTATTTTCAAATCGTACTTGGCTATCTATTAGGTTACCTCGTAATTGCTTTTGTACTATTGCCATTGTATT
>JBBQTL010000303.1:0-5924 GCA_038213285.1 Chitinophagales bacterium | reverse complement strand
TTACGGAACATTGCCAGTGTTGAGGAGTGTGGATATCAATATTGCAAAAGGCGAAATTGTTAGTATTGTGGGTTCGTCCGGCGCGGGTAAAAGTACGCTGCTACACATTCTTGGCACTTTGGATAAGGCAGATAAGGGCTCCGTTTCATTGGAAGGTCAGCGAATTGAAGCCCTGAATGGCAGAAAATTATCCGCTTTCCGGAATAAACACATTGGTTTTGTTTTTCAGTTTCATCATTTATTACCTGAATTTACAGCTCTTGAAAATGTATGTATACCGGGTTGGATTGCGGGAACAAAAAAAAAGGAAATAATTGAAAAAGCCACTAATTTGTTAACAACTTTAGGCCTTTCCGGCAGGCTGGAGAATAAACCGCAACAACTTTCAGGAGGCGAACAGCAGAGGGTGGCGGTAGCCAGGGCGTTGATAAATAGTCCATCCATCATCATGGCGGATGAACCCACCGGCAACCTGGATAGTGCAAATGCCCGGGAATTGCACCAGCTATTTATTGATTTAAGAAACAAATTTGATCAAACTTTTCTGATAGTAACGCATAATGAAGAATTGGCCCAAATGAGCGACCGGATACTGCATATGAAGGATGGGAAGATAATCAGCTAATATGCTAATTTTATAATTTGCTAATTATCCAGCAATGCGATACAGTCTTAATTGAGCAGTTGTTTATAAGTTCTGTTTTCAATTAGCATACTAGCACACATTATCACATTAGCTAATTAATCCGTGGTTTCCAGCTAACTTCTACCACGCCCTGCAAATGTCCTACGTACCTGCTCAATACAAAAAGATAATCGCTTAACCGGTTAATATATTTTATTACCAACGGTTCTACAAATAGATCGTGCTCCTGCATATTTACGCAAAGCCTTTCCGCACGCCTGCATACGCAACGGGCTATATGACTGATTGAAATAGCCTGATGACCGCCAGGCAATATGAAATGCTTCATTGGTGATAAAACTACATTCATAGCATCAATTTCATGTTCAAGTAGTTCAATATCTATCTCTTTCAGGTCAGGGATTTTCATCAGCGGTTCTTTTTCCGGATCGCAGGCAAGAGAAGAACCGATTGTAAATAAGCGATCCTGTATCTCTTTCAGCATTTTTTTAACATGATCATCAATAATCATATCGCCTGCCAGCCCAATATAGGAATTCAATTCATCAATCGTACCATAGCTCTCAATACGTAAATGACTTTTCGGAACTTTTGTTCCACCAATTAAACTGGTTTTACCAAGGTCGCCGGTTTTTGTATAAATCTTTAATGCCATTGTGTTGTAGTTATTTAAAGGCAACAAAAAAACAGTAAGATTAGTTTAAAAAAATGTAACTATGCCAGTTGCGCAATCACAGATGGATGAGCATTTAAGTGATCACTTTCAATAATGCCATCTCTTAACCGTACCACCCTGTGGGCAAATCCGGAAATATCCTCCTCGTGTGTTACCAATATCACTGTATTACCATCATTGTGAATTTTACCCAAAATATCCATTATCTCATGAGAAGTTTTAGAGTCCAGGTTACCGGTAGGTTCATCGGCTAAAATAATGGATGGGTTATTGATGAGTGCCCTTGCAATGGCAACCCGCTGACATTGTCCGCCACTTAGTTCATTTGGCTTATGGGTACTGCGATCATCTAATTTTACTTTTGTTAGTACGGCCATTGCTCGTTCTATTCTTTCTGTTTTTCCAATGCCACTGTAAATAAGGGGTAAAGCAACATTCTCGGCTGCTGTAAGGCGGGGCAACAAATTAAATTGTTGAAATACAAAACCTATTTCCTTGTTGCGAACCTCCGCCAGGTCATTGTCAGGCATACTGCTCACATCCTTTCCGTTTAGCACGTAAGTACCGGCGGTAGGCGTATCAAGGCAACCCAAAATGTTCATCAGCGTGGATTTTCCAGAGCCACTTGGTCCCATCAGGGCTACGTATTCATTTTTAAAAATATCCAGGTTAATACCTTTCAGCACCTGCAATTCCTGTTTTCCCAGGTAATAACTTTTTGAAATATTTGCTAAATGAATAATATTTTGCATGTTAGGCGTTGGGAATTGAATGGTTGAATTGTTGAGCAGACTGAAAGGCTGACCAGTTAACAAATTGAATTAATTAAGAAGTTGGTAGAAGAGCTGAGATTTCAACTTGTGAACTGATCAACTACTTTTTTATCACTTTCGGTACTTTAAAAAATTGCTGGTCATGCAATGGCGCATTCCTAAAACCTTCCTCACTGCTGACACTGCCGGTTACTTCATCTTCTCTTAGTACATTTACATTATCGCTCATGTGAAGCAGTGGAGCCACTCCGGTAGTATCCAGTTCATTCAGTTTTTCTACAAATTGTATCATTCGCTGCAGGTCATTCCTGATACCGGCTTTTTCCTTATCATCAAACTGCAGCCTTGCAAGATTAGCCAGTTTATCTATCAACGCATCATTTACTTCCATCAAACAAAAATAATGGTTTCAAATTAGATGTAATCAATATTGGGATAAATGGTTGTACTGAAAATTGAAGTTGCCGGAAAAATTTCTATATAGATTCAAGTCACGGATGAGCGCCCCCCAAAGTCTTTATGCGTAGTTGAAAAGTAATTATTCTGTTTGGTATTGAGTGTAGACAATTGAGTTTTGTTATCTTCGCCGTCCTATGACAGGAAAAAAAGAAATAGTAATGAGTGGGATAAGGCCTACAGGTTTTTTACACCTGGGGAACTATTTCGGTGCTATACGCAACTATATAAAGATGCAGGATGATTTTGATTGCTATTTTATGGTTGCCGATCTTCATTCTCTTACAACACACCCCGATACAAAAGAACTGAAAGCCAATGTACACAGGGTATTGGCCGAAAATATTGCCTGCGGTTTAGATCCTGATAAAGTGGCCTTGTATTGCCAGAGCCAGGTATATGAAACATCCGAATTGTATTTGTACCTTAATATGCTGGCCTATGTTGGCGAATTGGAAAAAACAGTAACATTCAAAGATAAAATCAGGCAACATCCCGGAAATATAAATGCGGGATTACTTACTTATCCGGTGTTACAGGCAGCGGATATTATTTTACATCGTGCCCGGTATGTGCCGGTTGGAAAAGACCAGGAGCAACACCTCGAAATGGCAAGGAATTTTGCCAACCGGTTTAATCACCGGTATGGAGCCGTTTTTCCGGAGCCCCAGGCTTTTAATTACAACGAGGTATTGGTAAAAGTTCCCAGCCTGGATGGCTTAGGAAAAATGAGCAAGAGTGAGAACCAAATGGCAACACTTTTTTTGGCGGATGAAGACGAAATGATCCGAAAAAAAGTAATGAAAGCAAAAACAGATGGTGGGCCAACCGAAATGAATGCAATCAAGCCTGATTACATCGAAAATATTTTTGCCCTGCTGAAATTAGTAAGCAGCGATGAGGTAATCAGTAAGTATGAAAATGATTACAACAATTGTACTATCCGTTACGGCGACATGAAGAAGCAAATGGCGGAAGATATGGTACATTTTATTGCACCCATCCGCGTAAAAGTGGATAGTATTTTGAATGATACAAAATACTTAAACGAAATTATGGAGAAGGGGGCTGCAAAGGCGGGAAAAAGTGCGAAGGCAACGATGGAACTGGTGAGGGAAACAATGGGGCTGAATTATTAGCAGGACGAATATATTCCCGTTTAACCGGCATCCGTTTTTATAACTGATATATTATAATGTTTGATTACTTTCAAGTTTCAGATAGATTCAATTTTTAAACTTAAATATTATCCCTTTGGGGATGGGCATGGCAAAATCAAAGAAACCAAAGCACATTGCAGTCGCCGGCAATATTGGCGCCGGGAAAACCACTTTAACAGAAATGTTGAGTAAGCATTACAAGTGGATTCCACAATTTGAAGATGTGGATCATAATCCATACCTGAATGATTTTTACGATGATATGCCCAGGTGGAGTTTTAATCTGCAGATTTTCTTTTTAAATAGCAGGTTAAAACAATTGCTTGAAATACATCATGGTACTGAAACCGTTATACAGGACAGGACAATTTATGAAGATGCTAATATTTTCGCTCCCAACTTGCATGATATGGGGCTGATGGGTAAAAGGGACTTTGATAATTATTACCAGTTTTTTGAAACATTAAAGACGATGGTTCAACCTCCGGATCTGTTGATTTATTTAAAAGCATCGGTACCTACATTGGTGGCTCAAATTCAAAAGCGGGGACGGGAATATGAAGAAAATATCCGGCTGGATTATCTTAAAAAATTAAATGATTATTACAACAATTTTATTGAAACGTACAAAGAGGGGCCGCTTTTAATCATTGATGCGGATAATACCAAGTTTGCTGAAAATGAGGAACATCTCGGTGAGGTTATTTCGAAAATTGACTCCACTTTATTTGGCCTTTTTTAAAATGCACAGTCTTTAACACAGGCTGTTCTTTTTGGTAAGCGGGCTGAGATTCCTGGGAAAACGTATATAAACGGCTTAGTCTATTAATTGGTTTTTCATTGCGTAAAACACCAATCCAACTGAGTTTTTCACCCCAAATCGCTCCATCAGACGGTCTTTTATGGCTTCTACGGTTCGGGCACTGATATCCATTTTAATGGCTATTTCAGCGGCTGTAAATTCCATGCAAACCAGGGTAAGCACTTCTTTTTCTTTTTCGCTGATTACTATTTCGGTACTAAGGTTGGGATTAAATTTTTGTTTACTGTAATTCTTTTTTATCAGGACTTTGTTTACAAAAGGGTTCAGGTAAAAACCTGTTCTCATTACGTCCATAATGGCGGTTTTTATTTCAGATGGTTCTGTACTTTTTAATAGATAGCCCGCTGCACCACAGTCCATCAGGTGACCAACAAAGCGTTCATCCTCGTACATGGTTAAAATAATTACCCGAACGTTTGGGAAATCCCTGGTGATCTGTTTGGTGGTGTCAATACCGTCTTTTACCGGCATCCTGAGATCACACAACACTACCTCGGGTGCAGCTTCCGGTAATTTTGTCAATAGTTCTTCTCCATTTTCAGCTTCCATTACAAATTTTATATTTGTGTAAGGCCTCATGGAAAGTATCACTCCTTTTCTGAAGATTTTATGGTCGTCTGCAATTGCTACTTTAATTAAACTCATACAAATGGGGGTAGTGCAAATTTAAGTAAAGATATTGGTTTAGCTTTAAGGTATTACAGTTCCATTATCATCAAACATGAAACCAAATCAACTGTCCATTTACATAGTGCGGGATTAAAAAGAAAAAGTCATTCCTTAATAAGTAGAATCCTTTGGAATTTCTAAAGTTACTTTATAATAAGTATGGCTGGGATCAATTTCAAAAAATATACGCCCGTTCAGCACTTTTATCCGGCTGGCAATATTTTTTAATCCAAGGCCGGTCGACACATGGTTAAGGCGGTCAAACTCGGTTTGTACAATGCCCCGGCCATCGTGATGTAACCTAAGGTAGCTATGTGTGGCATTGGCATTTTGGGTAAGATGAATAAATCCTGCATTGCTATGTTTAATGATATTGTTTACCAGTTCCTGCATGATCCTGAAAATGAGTAATTCCTGTTCCAACTTTAACCTGGTGCGGTAATCGTGAAAACGTACACTGGCATTGAGTGTGCCACTACCATTAATTTTTTGAAAAAGATCACTCATAGCACTTTCAAGACCAAAGTTTTTTAGTGTGGGCGGCATCATGCTATGGCTGATATTACGTATTAGTTGTATCGCATCATCTATAATTTGTTTGGCGCTGAAAATGGATTGCAACTGGGCGGCGGGTTCCTGGTTGATCATATTTTCATTTAGATACAAGCGTGCGGTAGCCAGTAATGGACCCACATCATCGTGCAGATCTGCGGCAATCCGA
>JBBQTL010000302.1:0-6009 GCA_038213285.1 Chitinophagales bacterium | reverse complement strand
AGTGTGTACTTGTTACAGCCGTTGGTATTTTAGTGTGCCGGCTTTATGAATATAGAAAGCCTGGCTTTACTTTCCATCTGTAACGCAGTTGTTTTTCAACTTTACAGCAAAGTATGAAAATGGAGTAACCGCGGTTGCTAAAAACAGTTGGGCCAAACATGGAGGTATGGATGATAAAAGTGAAGAGTATGGAACCAGCGGCGTGGTATATGCTGACCTTTTTATGGGTAATGCTGCAATTTTATATAGCAAAACCGGCTACGATTATGCGATGGAAAAAGCCGATACCACTATTGGCTGGAGTTTTACCGTATTTGAAGAAGTTTTTAACCAGGGCTATCCGTATGAACTGAAACATTTTATTGAATGTGTTCAACAGGATAAACAACGATCGGTAACCGGTGTAGACGGACGTGCAGTGCTGGAGATTTTTACGCCGCATACGCATCAGCAAGAGAAGGAAAAAAAATAATGCTCCCCTTCATTCCTGTGGTTGCGAGGCCCATTGACCTTTGGCTGTAAACTAACGTTGAACCATGGCACTGATCTTTACGCAAAAAAACAAAGTTGCGGGAAAATGTTTTTTTGTTGCATTCTATTTTGCTAACTTTTGCGTCTTTTCAAAAACGAATAAACAACCCGAAAATTTATAAAATCATTAGTATGAAAAAAAGTACAGGCGCAATGCTGGCAGGCATGATGTTTTTACAGTATTTTATCTGGAGTGCATGGTATGTTACGATGGGCACTTATATGAAAGAAAACCTGCATTCTTCCGATGTGCAAATTGGCGCGGCGTTTAGTGCCCTGGCTATTGCAACGATGATTTCGCCTTTTTTTGTTGGCATGGTGGCCGACCGTTTTTTTGCCGCACAACGCATTATCGGTGTGTTGCATCTGGCAGGTGCGGGCCTGTTGATGCTGGCCTCCACCATCACAGGCAATACTACTTTTTATTGGATCATTCTTTTTTATTCGCTGTTGTATATGCCCACTATCGCTTTAACAAACAGCGTGGCATTTTCCCAGATGACTGATCCGGGCAAACAGTTTCCCTGGATACGTGTATTTGGAACCATTGGGTGGATTGTTGCGGGCACCCTGGTTGGCGGCCTGGCAATTGAAAAAACCGCGGCTACTTTTCATATCGCTGCCGGAGCGTCCGCAGTATTGGGGTTATATAGTTTCGCATTACCCAATACACCGCCAAAGGCCCGTTCGGCTGATGTATCTGCTTCAAAAGCATTGGGTGCCGAAGCCCTTGTTTTATTGAAGAGCAGGGCTTACCTTATCTTTTTTATCGCTGCTGTGCTGATTTGTATTCCACTGGCATTTTATTATGGATTTGCCAATCCCTTCCTCAATGAAGTGGGTATGAATAATGCAGCAGGTAAAATGATTTTAGGACAGGTTTCTGAAGGAGTTTTTATCCTCGCCATCCCATTTTTATTTAACAGGATTGGGGTAAAAAGAATGCTGATATTGGGCATGAGTGCCTGGGTAATCCGCTATATCTTTTTTGCCTTTGGATATTATGATCCGGAAAGCTGGATGTTGTATGCCGGCATTATTTTACATGGCATTTGTTATGATTTCTTTTTTGTGACGGGCTATATGTACACCGAGAAAAAAGCCGGTGACAAAATTAAAAACGCGGCACAGGGGCTTTTCACTTTTGCAACGTATGGTTTGGGAATGTTTATCGGCACCTGGTTTTCCGGCTTTATTGCAGAACGCTACCAGGCTGGCAATACCCACGACTGGCAAAGCATCTGGCTGGTACCCGCTGTTATCGCCGCTGCCGTGTTACTGTATTTTATTGTCTTTTTTAAGGAAAGGAAGGCGGATGATTTATCTCCTGAAACTTAAATTGGAAAGGGGAACATCACATTGATAAAATCACCAAAGGATGAAAGATTTTAAATATCTAAATTGTTGATCGAAGAGGATAGGGCAATCACTTTATTATTGGCACCGGTGAAAAGAAGGCGGGGATATTTCATGTTGTCATTTTTTATGACTTCTATTTCAATAAGGCTTTAAGGAAACAGATACTTTTAGTCAGTAGTATTGGGTATTGAGATATGGTCAGACGAAGCCCTTCAGACCATTAATCCGGCTCCACGGTTTCATTTACTACTTTTATTATCATCCTCTGCCCGGTTCCATATTTCCAAACAGGGGCAATACTCTTTAAAAATACAATCCGGCGCATAACCGGTACAAAAATCAAAACCAATCATTCCGCTGTTTACAATATTCGTTTTTGAGTTTAGGGTATCAATGGTTATTTTGTAAGCGATTGGCACTGGCAGGGCATCGGGCAAATGAATATCGAGGTTCCAGGAAAACATCGTCCAGTTAAATGCCTTTATCACCTGTTTCATCTCTGCTTCGGTAAACTGCTCCGGCGGCGGAAAATCAATAGCATTTAATCCACAATAATAACTAAAGGTATGATCCGGCTCCTTTCCTTCTACCCATTTTTCAATTTCTTCCATCTCTTCTTCAAAAGTCAATGGGGGCTTAGAGGCAGACGGAATTTCGGTGCGATGTGCTGCAGTAATATCTGCCAGCAGGTGTGGAATATAGGGATGCATATGACCTAAATTATTGAATTGGTAAAAATTGCATTTTCAAAATTAAATTAAATTTTACAGTAATTATTTTCAATGCTCGCTGGCTGGTTCTTTATTTTTTCTATTAGGCTTCGAATTATATCGATTGTACCTTTGAATACAAATCAACAACCCGGGTTTTTACATTCATTAAAGGGCATGCAGCCATCCTGTTTTGCTATCTTTAAGGTACAAGCCGGTAAAATTTTATTGAGTTAATATGAAAAAGACTATCACCGGGTATCACCTGGGCGACCGGCTTGATCTGAAAGAGCTGAAAAATAACCTCGCCTACAATTGCATCTATGCCGATCCCACAGAACTGATGTATGATGGCGAAAACGAATCTTACATGGAGATCTTCGACTATGGCAGTATCGTTTTTTTTGGGGTAGACAATACCACTCAAACCAATATTATCAAATCAGTCCGCACGATTTTAAACCTGGACAGTACGGAATTGAAGCGGGAAAATTTTGATGTGGAAATTGACCCTGCCGCTTCTTACAAAGTTATATTTGACCGGCTTATTATTAAAGCGATCAGCATCGACATCGCCAAGATCATCATGCTGAATATTGCACAATCCGTGGCACTGGATTATTATATCGAGCAATCCAATATTTTACTGGCTCAAACCTACCAGTTTAGCCTCGAGCTGGAAGAAAAAGGAAAATTTTCGATTAAGGGTAAACGGTTGTTGAAATTCATTGGCCGGCTGCTGAATCTGAAAAATAAAATCACCCAGAACATTTACATTTTTGACAGTCCCAATTTAACCTGGAACGACGAATTGCTGAATGTTATTAATACTGACTTAAGCAGGGAACTCGACATTAAACTCAGGCACAGCAGCCTGCAGGATAGTTTAAATACTGTAAGAGAAAACCTGGAAATCCTCAAAGGTATTAATCAACACTCCCACAGCAGTAAGCTCGAATTAATTGTAATTGCACTGATTGCAATAGAAATTCTAAACATCATAATCGATAAATTACTTTGATTTTTTCCGGCTTTATTGCAAGGGCCGGAATGCAGCGCCAGTAAGGTTTAGACTCACAACGGGTTACTTCACCAGGTAATGGACTGGTACCCTGCAAAAAAGCCGGCAATGTATTTTACTAAGGATACGAAATCAACGCATAAAAATCAACTACCAGCACAAACCACTCAAGGTGGTTCATTGCATAGTCAATGGAGTGATATGTGGGTGCTTTTTACACAGTGTGGTAACTGCGGCTTTTCACAAAACAAGTATCTTAATGCTCACCAACTTTAATAACAGTTTTTTCCGGTAATGGCATTCGTTTTATTTGCCGACTGAAAAGTTATAATCACCGGAACCGACTGCAAAAACAGTATATCCATTTTCAGACTTGATTAATTGAACTGTACCCGTTTTAAAATCCTTATTTCCGCCTTCGGTAATCGAATCATTTTCTTTTGACGGCAACCATATTTCCGCAGTAGTATTTACAGGTATGCTTACCTGTAACTGGAAACCATTTCCCGTTTTCTTCCAATTGCTTTGTATGGTTCCGTATACTGATTGATAAGCACCTTTTGCCCATTCAAGTTCAGCAGGCTGCGGCTTAATGACGATTTTTCTAAAACCCGGAGCAGCGGCATTGATGCCGAGTATTGATTTATAAAACCATTCGTCAATGGAACCAAACATGGGATGGTTCATTGAACTGGTGGTTGGCTTTGCCCACGACTCCCAAAGTGTAGTAGCACCTTCTTCCAACATATGGCCCCATCCCGGGAAATTTTTTTGATTCGCAATGGTATGCGCCATTTCATTTTGATCCATTTCTCTTAATATATCAAACATCATCATCGTACTGAAAATGCCGGTTGATAAATGTCCGTTGTGCCGTGCAAATTCCTGCAGCAATACTTCAAATGTTTTTTCTTTTTCCGGTGAAAGCTGGTACCACAATGCAAAAATCTGTGCAGCCTGCGTGCCATTGTCAAACCTGCCGGTGTGAGGTACCCAATACTTTTTTACGATAGCTTCTTCTATTTTTTTTGAAAGCTTTGCATATTTTAAACTGTCTTTTTTTTGATTTAAAATTCCCGCAAATTCAGTAGCCAGCAAAGCATGATGATAATAAAAACAGGCTGCTGAAAAAGCTTCGGCCCTTGGGTCAAGCGCTTCATGATCTCCTATATCCCAATGATATAAACCGTTTACAGCATTTTGTTGCAAAAAATCCAGTTGCCTTTTGAATGCGGGATATTGTTGTTCAATTATTCTTTTATCGCCATAATAATCGTACAGTTGTTTCTGTAAATAACAAAATGCAAGCTGCCAGCCCAATGGCCCCGATTGGCCACCATAGCCCCTGTCGGCGATGCCGGTATAAGGTGCTATTTCCGTTAATGCTCCGTCGGGTTGCTGATCATTGGCAAAATCCTGTATGGCTTTTTTATAAAAATTGGCCATGTTGTAGTTGTAGATATATGCGCCTGCTGTAGCAACAATGTCTGCACCATAACCCATCTTTTCCCGGGCAGGACAATCAGACTGCACACTAAAAATATTACTTAAGAAAGTCCATTGAATTACTTCATGCAACTTATTAAATAGATCATTTGAACAGGCAAAAGATCCCTGCTGCTCCACATCACTGTTCATTCTTAAACCGTCAATATCGTTGATGTTGGGTTTACCGGGCCAGCCGCTTATTTCTACATAACGGAAACCATGAAACGTAAAACGTGGGTTCCATACCTCTACCCCGCCGCCTTTTAAAATGTATTCGTCTTTTTGCCAGGCGTTTTTTGGCGCACCGGGTCCGCCACTTAAATTCCATATCTCTTTTATCTGGCCCGCAGCAGTCGTTAACCAGTTTAGCGATCCATTTGGATGAATGTCTTCACCATAGCGCAAAGAAATGGTGGCCCCTGGCTGACCTTTAACTTTTATCCGGGCCACCCCGGCAAAGTTTTGCCCCATGTCTACGATAAATGTATCTTTTCCTGCTTCGCTTATACTTACAGGTTGTACCAATTTTGTAATACGGATGGGTGGTTGCATTTGAGCGGTTAACGGGCCGTCCGGACCTTGGGTAATGACTGCATTTTTCCAGCCATCCTTATCCGTAAATGATTTTTCTAACCGGGCATCATACACTTCTCCCAGGTATACATTATTTTGTATAACCGGTCCCTGTGCGCTTTGCCAGGTTTCATCTGTTGTAATTGTTTCATTGGTACCATCTGTATATTTAATTAATACCTGTGCTTTTACACAAGGCCTGCCGGTTTGTTGAAACTCCCGTAAATTAAAACGGCCAAATAATTTTATCGGCAATGGATTAAACCAGCCATTGCCCAACATAATACCGATGGTATTTAGTTTGTAAGTAATCAATGAAGTGGTAAT
>JBBQTL010000301.1:0-6028 GCA_038213285.1 Chitinophagales bacterium | reverse complement strand
ATCCCCAGCGGATGGTATTGATCGTACATTCTATGGCCGGGCCTTTCGCTGTGCATGGTAAGGCCGTGTAACTGCCGGGAAAGTCCCACTGCAAAATCACAGATGTCAATCATCTCTTGTACTTCGCCCATACCTTCCTGTAAACTCTTGCCCATTTCATAACTTACCAATTGCCCCAATGCATTTTTTTGCGCCCTTAGTTCTTCACCAATCTGTCTTACCACTTCGCCCCGTTTGGGTGCGGGCCAGGTGCGCCATTCTTTAAATGCTTCCTGTGCTTGTAGTATCACTGATTCATAAGCAATCTTATCAGCCGATTTTACGGATGCGATTAATTTGCCATCAACCGGTGAATAGGAGTCAATAGTGAGCCCTTTCGAAGCGATCCATTTTGTTCCTGTAGATACGCCTTTGTTATTTGCCTGCACCTGCAGGTTGGAAAGAAAATTCATATAACTGATTTTTATGCAAGTTACGAATTGCTGGTATGCTAACCCGATCATTGGTTGAATGATTGTTAGTATGGAGTTGCAGGAAAATCCACCTCCCACAAATCGAAGTTGACATAACACCGTGAGTATAGATTAGAAATTTACACTCACTCCACCGGTTATCCACCTGCGTGGCATGATGCTTCCCAGCAGATCGCTGTATTGAATATTCGTGATATTATTACAAGCTAAAAACAACTTTACTTTTTTATCAATTGTACAAGCAAGCTTCGCATTTAATAAAAAATAGTCTTTCGATATTGCGGCATTGATTGCTGCGGCTTGCCTGGGCACTCTTTCTTTATAAACAAAACTGGTAGCAAAGCTGAAGTTTTTAAAAGTGTAGATGATTGTAAACTGCACCAGTTTTTTTGCATGCGAAATTATATAGAATGACGGAACAGAATCGCTGCTGCTGGATTTTAAAAACGTGACGCCGGTATTAATAAAAAGGCTTTGATTGTTGGCAAATGTTTTTTTGTAGGTCAATTCAATTTCTACTCCACGGGTGTTAACTTTTTTAATATTTTTAGCCAATGCATATATGCCGTTCGGTACCAGGTTTTCTTTTCTTGGCATGTTGGCATAAGGTGTGGTTACATAATCAATCACATTGTTTTGATCCCTGTAAAAACCGGTTACAGAGGCTTTGAAATGACTGCTTATGAATGCATCGGCACCCGCTTCATAACTCCAGGAATTTTCTGTATTCAGATCCGGATTGCCAATGCTTCCGCCGGCAACAATTGCTTTGTTGTAATTATTATAACGCTCCGTGAAATCCGCACTGCGTATGGCTCTGCCTGCACTGGCACGTACCGTAAGTTTGCTCCAGTTGTATGAAGTGTTTAATTGTGGCAGTAAAGCGGCACCATAATTTTCATCCCAGTCCAAACGTAAACCAGGGGATAGCCTGAATTTATTTTTATTGAATAACAACGAACCAAAAGCAGCGCCGTGATGGGTTGCATGATTGCCACGGTCGTTGGAAGCGATAGATCTTCTGTCGAATTGGGTACCCAGGCTTAGGTTAAAATATTGATTCAGTTTTTGCGACCGGAGATATTGAACCACCAAATGCCGGGATTTATTTTGATTGGCAATGGATACGGAATTATACAAGTAGTAATCGCTGGTTTCTTTATACATCAGGTCTACCTGCTGGCTGTATTTTTCACTTTGCTTTTTTAATTGAACCTGGTTCCACAAGGTATTTACTTTTTCTGTAGCGGTATCACTTTTAAAGGGGGTATAAAAGTTTTGAGCGGCAAACCGGCGGCTATCAAAACTGCTTCTCAACGACAACTGCCAATTGTTTTTTAATGCAAATGCAACGGACCCACTTACCGTATGATTGTGTAAATAGCCCCTGTTGTTGCCTCGTAAAAACTGCCCCGAAGTGTTGTTACTTAACAAACCAAGGGCGGCATTTATTTTTGGCCCCGTAGTATAAAAACCTGCATCTGCATTAACATACCCATATTCTCCCACTGCCATCCCGATGTTGCCATTGGAAGCCTTTTCTTTTTTATAGTGACTGAAAGTTTTAGTGATGATATTCACTACACCGCCTACTGCTTCTGCACCATAAATGGCAGCAGCAGGGCCCCGTAATACTTCTATACGTTCTATCTCTGAGGGTGCCACAGGAATGTAAGAAGAGAAATGACCAGATAACGGGTCATTTAATTTAATGCCATCTACCAATACCAGTATCTGTTGAAAGGTACCTCCCCGCATTACAATATCGCTTTGTGCTCCCATGGGTCCCCGCGACTGTACCTCAATACCGGGAACATATTTTAATAATTCGTCGATCGAAAGTACCGGTAGCTGTTGAAACATTTTGCCATCCACTACAGTTATACTCCTTCCTGTTTCACTTGTCTTTTGGGGAGTCCTGGTAGTTGTGATTGTTACAGGATCAAGGTCCACTGAGGTTTGTGCAAAAGAAGGAAGTGATGCAGCAATGCATACAGACAAAATAATTTTTCTCATAACATAAATTAGTGCCGTTAACCAAATTTCCTAAAGAGAAGTTATCCGGCAATACTTTGGTAAGTGAATAGTGTATTAATGAATATCAGGAAGATTAGTGACTACAAATATAATCGCCTTTTTTAAAAGAGTATTGGAGTTTAAATTAGTATGAATATTTGCCCCCCTTGGGGAACGCTGGGTTAATACTGTTCCTGTTCGTTGGGGAAATCCCTGCTTTTTACATCGCTGATATATTGCTTAATGGCCCCGGATATCTGCTCGTCCAAATTTAAATACCTCCTTAAAAAACGGGGTTTAAAATCCGTATTGATACCCAGCATATCATGCATTACCAAAACCTGTCCATCACAACTTCCACCTGCACCAATGCCGATGGTTGGGATGGTTAAGCTTTCCGTTACCTCTTTGGCAAGGGCAGCCGGAATTTTTTCCAATACGATTGCGAAGCAGCCTGCTTCCTGCAATATAAGTGCATCTTTCCTTAGTTTATCAGCTTCTGCTTCTTCGGTGGCCCTTACTACAAAAGTGCCAAACTTGTTAATCGATTGTGGTGTTAAACCCAGGTGCCCCATTACCGGTATGCCGGCACTCACTATTTTTTTTACTGAATCTACCACTTCCTCACCACCTTCCAGTTTTACAGTATGCCCTCCACTTTCCTTCATTATTTTAATGGCAGACGCAAGCGCTATGTCTGAGTTGGACTGGTAATAACCAAAGGGAATGTCTACTACTATCAGGCTTCTTTCCCTGGCCCGCACTACGCTTTGCGCATGGTAGATCATCTGGTCTAATGTAATGGGCAGGGTAGTGGCATGACCCGCCATTACGTTACTGGCGCTATCCCCTACTAAAATAATATCAATACCTGCACCATCAAATAATTTGGCAAAAGAAAAATCATACGCAGTAATCATTGATATCTTTTCTCCTGCGGCTTTCATTTTCTGAATGGTATTGGTGGTTACTTTTTTATATTCTGTTTCTGTTGATGACATTTGTTTATTTTTTGGACCGCTAATAAAGAGTGGCAAATATATTACACTTCTACTTACCGGCTAATACCGGGCTTATTTGTTTTGCAATGTGTTGAATGGCCTGCCTGATAAAAAGATAATTTTAACGACTATATTTTTCATGCCATTTCAACCCAGGAAGAAAGTAGCGCTTATTTTTAAAAAGGCGATCAGGATGTCAGAAATCAGGTATATAGGATCAATCATGAGATAAAGGAGAATGAAAAGAAGAATTCTTCTGGATGAAGAAAGAACGGTAATGCGAAAAAAAATAGGGATAATCCTAGCAGGTTCTCATTAATTTATAGGTTGTTTGTGAGCTCACTCTTCATTATCAGCCGCACAAACACCAACAAAAGGCTAAAGTGGGCTTCGGGATAAAGGGGGGCTCTTTGGGATTCACTCTCACGGGCGTCCGGATAAATGGGGGGTGCATTATTAGTTGTTGCTGAGCCAGCACTGCGCTGTCAGCCGCACAAACACTAACAACGGCTACAGTGGACTTCGGGATAAAGAAGTAACTCTTTGGAATTCACTCTAACAGGCGTTCGGATAAAAGGGGTAGCTTTAAAAGTTTTTGGTGAGCCAGTACTGCACTATTAGCTGTACAAATAAACAATAGTGGCTATGTGAACTTCGGATTAAAAGAGGGAGCATTAAAAGTTGTTTGTCAGGCAGCACTGCATGTCACCCGCCCAAACACACAACAACGGCAATAGGCTATAGCAGGCATTTGGATATAAAGGCCGGCATTAAAATGTTAGTGAACAGGATTGTTTTTCACTTCTTCCCACAAATGCCTTATGAGGCCATCGGCTAAACCAATCTTCGGTACAAAAATTTGTTCAGCACCTGCCCAACGCATTACGTTGATGTAAATCTGGATGGCAGGTACAATTACATCGGCCCTGTCTGAGCGGAGACTGTATTTTGTAATTCTTTCTGATAAAATAACACTGCTCAATTCTTTATAATAATCTCTTAACAGTTCCAATGAAAGTGGCTTGCCATCTTTTCGTTTACTCATGGAAAAAACCTTGTTGATATTGCCACCACTGCCAATGGCTACTACTTCTTTTTGCCCTTTGATTACATTCCGTAAAATATCTTTCATGTCTTCCCAATCTTTATCAGTTACCATATTCTTTAATAACCGGATGGTTCCTATATTGAATGATTTTTTATAAATGAGAATGCCATTACT
This sequence comes from Chitinophagales bacterium, assembly GCA_038213285.1. GTDB lineage: Bacteria > Bacteroidota > Bacteroidia > Chitinophagales > Chitinophagaceae > Ferruginibacter. The sequence continues at coordinate 1,316 of JBBQTL010000301.1, read as the reverse complement.
AAAAAAAGAAAGCTCGGTACTTCCGCCTCCTACATCAATGTAAAGGTAGCTGTGATCTTTGTCCATATTCTCTGCCACGTGATTTTCGTAAATCAGCCCCGCTTCCAGGTCACCGGTGATTACTTCAATTTCTATTGAAGTTTCCATTTTCACTTTACGGATGATATCAATGGAGTTTTTGGCATCCCTCATGGCACTGGTGGCGCAGGCTTTAATTTGTGTAACCGCATAGGCATTGCATAAGTGTTTGTAAGCCTTCATGGTCTGTAATATCATACCGATTTTTGGCTTGGAGATGGTGCCTAATTCAAAAACGTCAAACCCAAGTCTTAGTGGAACCCTTACCAGGTTGAGCTTGTTAAAGGAGGTAATGCCTTTTGTATCTGTATTTACTTCTGTTATTAAAAGCCTTGCCGCATTACTGCCAATGTCGATTGCCGCTAATATCATGTTGTTAAAGCGTTAAGAGTTAATCCACCCACCTGGCATTTTTCTTTATCGGTTACAATAAAGAAATAATGAAAACTACCAGTAATTTTCATTGCAAAGATAGGAGGGAAGATGCTATAACACTGAAAAGGTTATACGTATAGGGTTGATAAGTTGACGGCATTATTTGTCAATTCTTTTGTACTACATGGGAAAGGAAACATTTATCAACAGAATATAAGAATATAGAGGTTCTTTTATTTTGCCCACTTTCTGTATTCTGTTCGTTATCGATCAATTTATCATTCACCATTGACCATACCTCGTTTACTAGCAAAATTACCGGACTACAGATTCAATTTGCGGTGCAGGTAATTATATGTCTCAACCTGTGAGCGTATTTTTTTTGTATTTCGAGGATTAATATATTGATTCTCTAAATCATTGTCTAATTTCCTGGCCTTAATATTATCAGATAATTGGATATGGAAGATATCCTTTAATTCCTGTTTTATTTCTTTATTGAATATTGGGCAACCCACTTCTATGCGGTGATCTATGTTTCTAACCATCCAGTCGGCAGATGAAATAAATACTTTTTCATCACCATCGTTATGAAATATCATCATCCTGGAATGCTCCAGGTATTCATCTACAATACTGATTGCCTGCACCGGGTGCTTATATTTTTTATTTTCCGTGAGCATACAAAATATACCCCTCACCACCATCTTTATTTCTACTCCTGCTTTGGCTGCTTCATACAGTTTCTCAATTAAGATTTCATCACTCAATGAATTTACCTTCAGCGTAATGGCGGCATGTTTTCCCGTTTTGGCAGATCTGATTTCTTTGGTGATAAGCTGTATTAATTGTTTTCTCATATT
>JBBQTL010000300.1:0-6034 GCA_038213285.1 Chitinophagales bacterium | reverse complement strand
CAACTCCCCTTATATTTCAAAAAAAAGAGGGTATTATAATATTGAATTACCCAAAAGGGAATACGGGAAATTTGAAAAGGAAGGCTTCCCATATAGCTTTGAGTATCCTGTATATGCGCAAATTGTAAAGGACAGCACCTTCTTTGATACCAACCCTGAAAATCCCTACTGGATCAATGTTGATTTTCCACAGTTTCATAGCAGGGTATTTTTAAGTTACAAAATCATTGGGGGTAAAGCGCTGTATAAGGTAAAACAACCTGATGGCAGCTACCGGGATTCTCTCGGAACCAATGTATTTGATAAAATGGTGAATGATGCTTTTACACTAACCAATAAAAATAATGTTGTCTCCAATTCTATCAACGACAGTTTGATATATACTCCCAATGGCATCAGTGGTGTTTTTTTTAAAGTGGGCGGCAATGCAGCTACGTCCAAGCAGTTTTTTTTGAGTGACACTACCCGTAATTTTATCCGGGGGGCTTTATATTTTGATGTTACACCCAATGCCGATTCGCTGCAGCCCGTGCAGGATTTTTTGCAGGTGGATATGGATCATTTGATCAATACTTTTAAGTGGAAGGATCAATAATGCAATGCTATTGACTTAATTTTTCAGGGCAGTTTTTCTATTTCTTCCAGTTCAATAAAACTGCTTTCCCCGGTTATAAATCAGCCTGGCGATGTAGGTGGTAATCTTCTTTACGGCTTCCTGAATTTGATTATGCCTGTAGGCAGATGCCCGGGTTTTTGATTTGCCACCATTAAATTGCCGCAGGTGCCGGACTGGTTCATGAAGGTTTTTAGTTTTCAATGTTAACAAATCAAACAGTTGTATTTTACAACCGAGCATTATTTAGAAAAATGAAATAAAGTTGCAACTTGACATTACAAATGTTGCAACGGAATGGACTTGAAGTACTTCACCATATTTTTAAACGGACACCAACTCCCCGATGCATACAGTATTGAGGATTTACAATATTTTCTTTTGGAATAGTTCCCCGAATGAAAAGCCAACGGAACTACATTGGTATGCGCATGCCAGTGGTTGGCAGCCAAAGCCTTTAATGCTAAAAACTAAAGGCGCTAACAATTTTTAAAAACTTTTATATTTTAAAAAATGCAAACAACAAAAATGAGCCTTGCCAATATTAAAGGAAAGTTGAGCAGGAAAGAAATGAAAAATATCATGGCGGGTAGTGGTAGTGGATGTTTGGACGAATACTCTTATGATTGTTCGTCAACTGCGGTATGCTGCACAGGTCTTAGTTGTGTACGAAACGGAATGAATACCGGTACTATTTGCATGAAATCTTAGGTAGTAATTTATGAAAAGAAGCTACTACAAAAGAGTAGCTTCTTTCTTTATTTTTCTTATTAGATCATCCACCTTTTTGATACTTGCACTTTAAATTTATTTATTGCTCTGCCGGGCCTTTTAATATTTACAAATTTTATACGCAATTATTGTAGTTACATAATGGCTTACTTTAAATTCTTATATTATTTTCATTATTATTTTTTTATTGATTAAATTTTATTGTAAAACTTCAAACTACCATAAAATGATAAATTTTTCGATAATGAAAGCAATTGCTTTTTTTCAGTTTTCAATTTTTTTCATTGTTGATAGTAATCTATCTGTACTTGCACAACCAATGAAGAATAATTTTGAATTGAACGGAGAAGTACACGGGCTTAATACTGGTATGATATATTTGGGATATTATATTAATAAAGAACAAAGGGTTATCAATGACAGTAGTTTAATCATTGATGGAGTTTTTTCTTTTAAAGGGAGTATTAGTGAGCCAGCAGTAGCCTTTATTAATTTATCCCGGAGTGGCGAAATGGGGGCAAATGGCACAGAAATTTTTATCGAACCTTCGGTTATGAATGTCTCGTTGGAAACAAACAAATTTTGTGAAGTACATCTAACTGGTTCGATATCACAAAAAGAATATGAAGATTTAAGAGCTATAAAAACGGCTATAAAAGAAAAATACAAACAGCAATGGCATCAATGGACAGATGAAAACTTTTCGGGTAATAGAGATTCTTTGAGAACTGTATTAACTCCGCTGTTCGACTCTTTAAAAAAAACTGATATTGCGTTTTTTTTATCACACCCGACATCTTATGTTACAGCATATTTTTTACAGCAGTACATGTCAAATTTATCCATTGATACATTAACTTTTTTTTATAGCAGGCTGGGTTATAAGTTACAGCAGAATATAATTGGAAAAAGATTTTTTGAAAGAATTTCACAACAAAAGAGCGGCTCTCCTGGTAGCATGGCTAAACACTTTTTTGCAAAAGATGTAAATGATAATCCACTACAGTCGCGTTTATTTGTGGGCAGATATGTATTGCTTGATTTCTGGGCAAGCTGGTGTGTTCCTTGCAGAAGCAATAGCCCTCACTTAATTTCTATTTACAAAAAATATAAAGAAAGAGGGTTGGCAATTATTGGGATAGCTGATAATGATAGTGATACTACTGCCTGGAAAATGGCTATTGAAACAGACGGTGTTGGAATATGGAATCATGTATTAAGGGGATTAAATAAAGAAGCCAAATTAAAAGGAGAAAGAAATGATAAAGATATCAGTGAAAAATTTGGTGTTGGGGAAATACCCACAATGATTTTAATTGATAAAAATGGAATGATTATCGGACGATATAAAGGAGCAGAAGATAACCCGATTTTTGATAAAAAATTAAAAGCAATTTTCGAATAATATTTTTTTTATAAATTTTTTGAAAACTATATCTGGTAGATTTAAAACACCAGTTCTAAAAATTCATATCTCGCTATGAATTTAGTGATTGACGGACGTGAACTCCCGATGTTTATAGCATTGAGTATTTACAATATTTTCTTTTGGAATAGTTCCCCGAATGAAAAGCCAACGGAACTACATTGGTATGCGCATGCCAGTGGTTGGCAGCCAAAGCCTTTGATGCTAAAAACTAAAGGCGCAAACAATTTTTTAAAAACTTTTAAATTTTAAAAAATGCAAACAATAAAATGAGCCTGGATAATATTCAGGGAAAGTTGAGCAGGGCTGAAATGAAAAACATAATGGCGGGTACAGACCTGACTCCTGTTGGAGAAGAAAATAAGACATGTAAATGCACAGATACCCATACAGCAGGCATGGCAATTTGTGATAACTGCGATTCTTACTGCCAGAATTACGGCCATGGCAATAAAGATACCTGCGGAGACTAAATAGCATAAATAGCATGAGGTTGCCTTATCCTTGTAAGGAGGCTTCATGTTATTCAAGACATAAGGCGTTTTTTAAAACTCCAACTTACTAATTTTATAAAATAAATTTCAGCTATGATAAAAGTCCTCTTACCTCTTTTTGCCATTTTACCGTTATTAGCTTTCACCCAAAAAATACAAGAATCAGAAAAACGGGTGAATTGATTATCCATGGAACCCTTAATCATTTAAAAGAGTCTGTTGAGTATGTTTACTTTATCAGCATGGATGGCAGTAAGCGCGGATTTGATAGCGTTGAGGTAAAAAAATTCAATATAGTGTCAGCTTGCAAACCAACGCAACAACGCTTATTACACTGTATGCAAAAACCCCCGCCAATCCAGATAATTATGAGGATCGATTTATGCTTACGCTGGTTTTAGAACCCGCTACTGTAAAGATTTCGTCAACTGATTCTTTTTCCAATGCAACAGTAACAGGCTCCAAAGCATATTTTGAAAATAAGCTACTGAAGGAACGAACCGAACCTTATAGTTTACAAATACGCAATTTTCTTAAGGGTAAAGCGAAGTGTAAACAGTCAATGGATGAAGCTGGTATGGCAGATTTTCAAAGGCAAATAGATTCTACCAGCGAGCAATTAAACGAGCGTATATTTCATAACTATGTAATCAAAAATTCTTCATCAACATTAATGAATTATGCACTTTATAATTATGCAACATCATTAAGTGATGGAGTTTCGGACCATACTGTAGAAGAAATAGCCATACTGTATAACAAACTTTCCAAAAATGATCAGGATTCATATTTTGGCAGAGCGATCAATAGGAAATTGGATTCTTATAAAATCAGGACTGGCATGATGGCCCCAGAAATTGTTCAGTCAGATTTATCTGGTGGCATTGTTTTGCTAAGTTCGTTCAAAGGGAAGTATGTATTGTTGGATTTTTGGGCAAGTTGGTGTGGGCCATGCAGGCGGGACTTTCCACAGGTAAAAGAGCTTTACAGGGAATATCAACCATACGGTTTTGAAATGATAGGTATTTCTAAAGATACCGACACCACCGCTTATTTAAAAGCAATTGAAAAAGATGGAATAAATTTATGGGCTAACATACTCTTTAATGAAGAAATTATGAAGTCATATTTTGTAGCTGCAATACCCGTTAAAATACTAATCGACCCAAAAGGTATTATTATCGGGATATGGCGGGGAGGTGACGAGAAAAACTTTAACTCACTGAAAAGTATGGTTGTGGAGAATATTAAGAAAAGGTTGGATTAGCAGCATTAGCAGAGATCATTTAAATGATTTTCGACAGATGCTTTTTTGCCGTCGCAGCAAGCTTTATTGTGCATCGTGCTTCATCCGGTGTCTGTGTACTACCGAACGATTTTACTAAACAAACATCTTTGGCTTCGTGATTTATTGTTGGCAAGGTTTTTCATATTTTACTGGTTGAGCCGATTGTTAAGATATCCGAAATGATTTAAGTGGTGGAGGGAGAAAATCTTTATTTTTTCCAGTTCATCAAAACTATTTCCTATTAACCCCTTTGCACCTACTGGTTTTTATTATGCCTGTCGGCCGATACCCATTTTTGAGCTGCCATCTGCAAAATACCGCTGTTACCGGGCTGGTTCACCTGGGTGTACTGGCTTTTATTGTTGTGTATGGGTATCAAATTTTAGATAATGAGTTTTGTTTGGAATATTTTAACCAGCAATACCCAATCATGTTGGTTGTTGGTTTTCAATGTTAACAAATCAGCAGGTTGTATTTTACAACCAGGCATTATTTAGAAAATTGAAATTAAAGTTGCAACTTAACATTGCAAATGGTGCACAGGTTTGGGCTTGAATTACCTTACCGTTTTTTATGGGTTCAATAACTCCGCGATGCGTAAAGTATTAAGGACTTACAATATTTTTTGTTGGAATAGTTCCCCAATAAAAAAGCCAACGGAACTACACTGGTATGCGCATGCCAGTGGTTGGCGGCCAAAGCCTTTGATGCTAAAAGCAACTGGCACAAACAACTTTTTTAATTTCAAAAATTTAAAAAAATGCAAACAACAAAAATGAGCCTGGCTAACATACAAGGAAAGTTGAGCAGGGCTGAGATGAGGCAAATTAAAGGTGGGGTAGAAGACGGAGGTGGTTCAAATTATTGTAGTGGCGGTTGCAGTGGCAGTTCAGTTGGCGATTGGGAGTACACAAACCCATCTGGTGTATCTCAAGCGACATGTTCGAGTTATATTCAAAGCTATTGTTCTTCAGGACAGGGATATTGCCAAAACTGTTAAAACAGTTGTAGATGTTGTCACTTTTAAGTGGCAACATCTTATTCATTCTATTAAAAAAGTGATCATGAAAACACTGGCTGTATTATTTTTTACAATATTTTTCTCCGTTAAATGTTTTTCGGAAAGGACTGTTGTATGCGGTTTATTGAAAACAAAACAAAGAGTAACAATTCGGATATATGAACCTGTTCATGGCTATGAAAATTCCAGTTTTTATAAGGGCAAAACCAATATTAGTTTTTCGCCAAATTCTGATTCCTTTCATTATATCTTGAGTAGCAAAAATCCTGCTGCTATTACTTTTTATATTACAAATGAAGATGGGATGTACATTACCAAATCAATTTTAGCATTATTTCCGAATGATTCTGTTCACTTGACTATAGATTTAGGGAATGATGATAGCCAATTATTTATTTATACGGGAAGCAATGCTTTAGGACATAAGCTGTTTAATGATATCAATGATGACCCTATATTC
>JBBQTL010000299.1:0-6043 GCA_038213285.1 Chitinophagales bacterium | reverse complement strand
TACGTCCTATTTTAATGACCAGCCTGGCTACGTCGCTGGGGGCTTTACCAATTGCGTTGGGCCTGGGTGCATCGGCCACCAGTCGTGTGCCATTGGGTATTGTGGTAGTGGGGGGAATCCTGTTTTCGTTGATACTAACGTTGTTTATTATACCAGCGATCTATACTTTTTTATCAGGTAAACACAAGGTGGAGGTGGAGGAAGCAAGGGTGGAGGTGGTTGATGGTTGATGGATTAAGGTGGAAGGTTGATGGTTCGCAGACAGTTGCGAAGTGTACAAAGCGTACAATAAAAGAGCGTGTCATTACAATTTATCCGGTGGTATTTATCGGAACTGAAAGATGGATGACTTGTTTTTAAACGGCCAGCAGGGAATATAAACGGGGAAATTATTTAATTCTTCTATAATAAACAGGAATGACAAAACGGATAGTCTATTTTTTTTTATGGGTGTTACCGGTTGTGTGCAGTGCGCAGGATACGTTGCAGTTATCCGATGCAGTTAATATCGCCCTGAAGAACAGCCTCGATATTCAACTGGCTAACAATTTGGTAGAAACCAATACGGTTTTAAATAATATTGGAATAGCCGGTGGTTTGCCGGTGGTAACTGCGGCTGTAACGGATAATGAACAGATATCCACCATCAATCAAAAGTTGAATACGGGTGTTAACATAAACCGGAATGCGGCTGCCACTAATAGCTTAAATTCCAACCTGGCAGTGAGTATGTTGCTATACAATGGTAACAGGGTAGTGGCTACCAAAAGCCGGTTGGCACAATTACAAAAGCAAAGCCAGTCCTTACTCAATTCGCAGGTGCAGGATATTATTGGTTCGGTAATGACGGGTTACTACGATATTGTTCGCCAGCAGAGCTATCTTAAAACGATAGAGCTATCAATTGATGCATCTAATCAGCAACTGCAAATTGTAAAAGCCAGGCAGGATGCAGGCCTTGCAAATAATGCCGATCTCTTCCAGGCACAAATTGATTTAAATGCGTTGCAGCAGGCCCGTTTATCACAACAATTAATTATTGACCAGGCAAAAACGGAATTGCTTCGCCTGTTAACATTGAGGCCCGACTCTGTTATTTCAATAAAGGATACGATATTGGTAGATCAAACGATCAGCCTTGACCAGGTGCTAAACAGCCTTTATCAAAATCCAGATATCATGGCCTCCGACGACCAGGTACGAATCAATGAACTGATTGTGAAAGAAACCTCGGCGCTCCGTTATCCTTCAGTAAGAGCCAACACGGGTTTTAATTTTAACCGAAATCAGCAGGCAGCAGGCCTTACTTTATTAAACCAGAGTTATGGACCATCTTTAGGGTTTACAATAGGAGTTCCAATTTACAATGGCTCCGCTTTTAAACGGCAAAAGAAAGTAGCAGAGATTAATGTGCGCAATGCAGCAGTAAATAAAAAAATATTGATGAGAGACTACGGTTCCCAGGTAGTTAAATCTTACCAGTCTTATACATCTACGCTAAAACAATTAGAGACAGAACAACAGAATTATAACTTATCTGCACAATTACTCAACCTGGTACTTTTACGGTTTCAATATAAACAAGCCACCATTGTAGATGTTAAAAATGCCCAGCAAAGTTTTGAGGAATCCGGTTACCGGTTGGTTAATTTAAAATATGCGGCAAAGGCTGCTGAAATAGAACTGAAGCGGCTGGGGAATCAACTGAGACTGTAAAGATTAGTCTGTTCGACATCCCTTGTACGCCATTTTTTGTGGGCATCCAGCGAATTATAAAGTTTCTTTTTAACGAAACTTCCTTCATCTTTGCCCAGACAACAAAACATGAATGGACAAACTTTTCGACATAATATTTTTAGAAGATGCATTTGCTTTTTTGCGTGACCTTGACAAGAAGCACTATGAAAAAATTGTACAACATTCGTAAAGCACAAAACGAACACGACCCTGAATTTTTTAAAAAACTTACAGACGAAATTTGGGAATTCAGAACGTTGTACCAAGGTTTACAATATCGGTTGCTAGCATTTTGGGACAAGACAAACACAGCAAACACTTTGGTAATTTCAACACACGGATTTATCAAGAAACGCAGTAAAGTTCCAGACAACGAAATTCTAAAAGCAAAACAGCTTCGGACAAAATATTTTGATGACAAAGACAAACAACTTACAAAGAAAAACAAATGAAAACATATTCGTTAGACCAAGTTCAAAACAAACTAATTGGCAAAGTTGGTACAGCCAATAGAGACAAATTTGAGTATGAATTACAAATGGAACTGATAGGTAAAGCAATTAAACAAACACGTCAAGAACGTCATTTGACACAGGAAGAATTGGGCAAACTAATCGGCGTACAAAAAGCTCAAATTTCAAGACTTGAAAGTAATGCCAGCAATGCAACTATGGACACTTTAATGAGGGTTTTTACAGCATTGAAAGCAAAGGTGAAATTACAAGTAGAATTGCCAAACTTAAACATTAGCGTAGGACAATAAAACGGCGTAAACATTAGTATTGCAGCAAGTGGGACGTTGAGACATCGGCTTTTTGCATCGCTGTACTTTTGTTCCGGCAGACGAGTTTCAATGTGGCTTTTAGTTGTTAACTTGTACTTTATATTTTCAATTTGACAGCAGTTCCGGTCTGAACGAACATTGAATCCCCCACCTGCAACAATACCTGGCCGCAATACGACATCAAAAATCCGATCGCTGTCGGATCAACAATCGGGCATCCGGTTTTTACTAGCTAACAACCTTAACAGTCTGTTTTATCCGGTTTGCCTGATGTATCAGTTCCTGCTTTTCTTTACTGAGTATGGTGATATGTCCCATTTTGCGCCCGGGCCTGGTTTCCTTCTTTCCATAAATATGCACAAATACGTTTTCTAATTGCAAAATCTCGTGCAGGCCTTCATAGCATACTATGCCGCTATACCCTTCTGCTCCCACCAAATTCACAATGGCTGCAGGCAGTATATGTTCCGTACTTCCCAAAGGAAAGCCAAGCATTATTCTCCACAACATATCAAACTGGGATGAATAATTGGCTTCAATGGTATGATGCCCGCTATTGTGTACCCTTGGCGCCGTTTCATTTACAAATACATTGTTATCAAAATCAACAAAAAGTTCCACAGCAAAAATACCTGCGCTGTTTAGATCCTTCACTACCTTCATGGCAATGGCTTCTACTTTCCAGAGTACTTTTTCGGGCAGGTCGGCGGGGCTTACCTGGTATTCCAATAAATTAAGCCGTGGATCAAAAAGCATATCAACGGATGGGTACACAGTAGTTTCTCTTTTATCGTTTACCGCCACCATTACCGCAATTTCTTTTTTAATGTTCACCATCTTTTCCAATACCGAGGGTGCATCAAATCCCTTGTCAATATCTTCCTTCGTTTTTATTACCTGAACACCTCTGCCATCATAGCCACCCATGCCTATTTTGTGTACCGCCGGTAAAAAATTTACCTGTTGCTTTAATTCGGATAAATGCTGCGTGATCACAAAATCACTGGTAGGAATTTCGTGATCTTTATAAAACTGCTTTTGTAATATTTTATTTTTGATCGTTCTTAACGCAGCCGGATTGGGATATATTTTTACACCTTCGGCCTCCAGTTTTTCCAGTGCATCTTCATTTACACTTTCTATTTCTATGGTCAATGCATGTAACCTTTTTCCAAAATTATATACGTCATCAAAATTGGTAATATCGCCTTTAATAAAATGATGACACAAATGTGCAGCCGGGCATTCGGGGTCATTTTCCATTACAAAGGTTTCAACCGGGTAATTTGCTGCAGCCTGTAATAACATCCTTCCAAGCTGCCCACCGCCAAGTATTCCAACCCTGGGCGGAGTACTAGGGTTCTTGGTGGAACGGGCGAAGTCGGGAGCTTTTTCCAAATCTTTATTTTTTTGATGTGATAAATTATTGCATTACGAAGGCAAAACTGTTAATGGAAATTACCCGCTATCATCACATAAAATGATAATGCATATAATATACATTCTGCCGGTTGTTGTAAGCACGGGTGCAAAATACTTTATTCTATTCAATTATAAACCCGCCTGTTTTTCAAATGTTACCATGCTGGTCTTAGCCGCGTTTTGAATAGCCCGTTTGCGGAATTACCTTAAACCGGCAAAAATTCCTTCCACTTCATTCGGGATGGCAACTGCGGTTTTCCTGGTTGTCAAAAATATCCTCCATTTTACTTTGTACTATTTAACTTTGATGTAAGATATGCTCCCCGATTACCCACATAAAATATTTGCTGATAAGCGTACCGGCTATAATTTGCTGATGCTGGCGCTTGCTATGGATGCCCCAAAATCCTGAAATGGCCGATAAAGATTTTGATTCTTAAGCGCTCAACGCTTGTAGTATAAAATTCCGCAATAAATAGTTTAAGTATTTCTAAAAGTGCGATTATGACAACAGAAACCATTCCTTCCGAAAATGTATCCGCTACAGTAACCGATTTTCTTCCTTTGCAGGGTACCGATTATGTGGAATTTTATATAGGCAATGCCAAACAGGCGGCCCATTTTTATAAAACCGCTTTTGGTTTTCAATCCCTTGCCTATGCCGGTCCGGAAACGGGCATGAAAGATAAAGTGAGTTATGTGATAAGGCAAAACAAACTCACATTTGTATTAACAACGCCCTTAAAACCGGGCAACGCCATCGCCGATCATATTCAAAAACATGGGGATGGTGTAAAAGTGCTGGCATTAAAAGTAGATGATGCTACCAGTGCCTGGAACGAGACTACCAGCCGGGGCGGTAAAAGTTACCTGGAGCCAACCCGGCTTACAGATGATTGTGGTGAAGTGGTAATCAGCGGTATTCATACTTACGGCGATACCGTGCATTTATTCATTGAAAGAAAAAATTACACCGGTGTTTTTATGCCGGGTTTCCGGGAGTGGAAATCGGATTATAATCCCACCGATACCGGGCTTTTATATGTGGATCATTGTGTGGGAAATGTAGGCTGGAACCAGATGAACCCCTGGGTAAAATTTTATGAAGAGGTGATGGGATTCCGAAATATTTTAACCTTTGATGACAGCGATATTTCAACTGAATATTCGGCATTAATGAGCAAGGTGATGAGTAACGGAAACGGTTTTGTAAAGTTTCCTATCAATGAACCTGCGGAAGGAAAAAAGAAGAGCCAGGTAGAAGAATACCTTGATTTTTATAATGGGGAGGGGGTGCAGCATGTAGCCATTGCCACGGCGAATATTGTGAAGACAGTAACTGAATTACAGAAAAGAGGGATTGAGTTTTTAAATATACCGGATAGTTATTACAACAATGTATTAGACCGGGTGGGTACAATTGACGAAGACCTTGAACCATTGAGTAAACTGGGAATACTGATTGACCGGGATGAAGAAGGTTACCTGTTACAAATATTCAGCAAGCCGCTGCAAGACAGGCCCACCCTGTTTTTTGAAATCATTCAGCGTAAAGGAGCAAAGAGTTTTGGTAAAGGAAATTTTAAAGCATTGTTTGAAGCGCTGGAAAGGGAGCAGGATGCAAGGGGCAATCTATAGAATGTCTGATGGCTGATCCGATAGCTATCGGATCAATCATCAGACATCCTATATTCCCCATTTCGTTAAGTACTATTTGTGTAGTAAATTACGCCAACAATGATAATGAAATCAGACATCAAAAAATCAGACATCAGACATCAGACGCCGAATTATCCTCATTTCATCAAATACTTTTTGTGCAGTAAATTGCACCAACAATGATAATGAAATCTGACATCAAAAAATCAGACATCAGACATCCTATATTCCCCATTTCATCAAATATTTTTTGTGCAGTAAATTACACCAACAATGATAAGGAAATCAGACATCATCAATCCGATAGCTATCAAGGATTTTATAGCTGTAATTTATTTTAGTCATTTAAATCTAAAGTCGAGTTTAAAATCAAAGAGCCACGGTATTTTAGGATTAATGCCTTCCTTTTCGAGTATTTGTGGAAGGTTCTGGTAATGTTGG
>JBBQTL010000298.1:0-6043 GCA_038213285.1 Chitinophagales bacterium | reverse complement strand
TTCCGGTGTATAAATATCAAATGGCAGAAAAAGATAGCCGGGCTGGTAATGATGTTCCTTGCGTTCGTCAATAATACTGATCTGCCATTCGGGATTTTTTAAATGATGGTTCAAATGGTTGGCCATCATTGTGCCGGCGGTACCGGCTCCGAGTATAACAAGATGTTTCATGTAGCGTTTTTTAGTATGTAAATAATTCGGATGTAAAATTCGATCTCATGCGCTGGCATTTACATGATAGAAATAGGAATTCACCATGACTGTCATCAGCATGTAAAATGATTGTTTCCAGAATCAGTTAATTTGTATGCGAGTGTTACAAATGTTACAGACGGGCTGTTTTTTACGCAGTAATATTGAATATTTTTTTGGCAGTAATCTAGCTTTATACATTTCAAAAACGTGACAAATGTTACGTTTAATTGTTTCCCCAGACCTTACTTTTGAGTTTCTTTTATCAGCCGGATTTTTTAGCAAAACTGCAATGAATGGTTAATAACAGGAGTTGGAATTTCTTAAATAAAACGGGAATATTTTTCACAATAAAACGGTTCTATGAAATACATAATTGTAGGAGCTGTTGCGGGGGGAGCCAGCACAGCAGCAAGATTAAGAAGACTGGATGAACATGCAACGATCCTTCTTTTTGAAAAGGGAGAATTTATCTCTTACGCTAATTGCGGACTGCCCTATTATATCGGTGATGTAATAAAAGACAGGAACCAATTATTTGTACAAACAGCGGCTTCCTTTAATCAACGTTTTAATATTGATGTGAGAGTAACCACAGAAGTTACCCTCATTGACCCGGTAAAAAAAACGGTAACGGCTGTAAATCAATTAACCGGTGAAGTGTATCAGGAAGGCTATGATAAATTAATTCTGTCACCCGGTGCAGAACCATTGCGCCCACCTTTGCCCGGTATAAACAGCGAAGGGATTTTTACCTTAAGAAATGTAAGAGACACGGATTATATTAAAAGCTATATCCAGCAAAACCAGGTAACCAAAGCAGTGATTGTGGGCGCCGGATTCATTGGTTTGGAAATGGCAGAAAACTTTATTGACCTGGGTATCGATGTTACCATTATTGAAATGGGAAATCAAATACTGGCACCGGTTGATTTTCCGGTTGCGGCAATTGTTCAGCAACATATTCGCAGTAAGGGGGTGAGCCTTTTTTTAAATAGTGCGGTAACAGGTTTTACCAAAGATGGGCAACAGGTAAATGTGGCCTTAAAAAGTGGGGAGGTGCTGAATACAGATATGGTGTTGCTTTCCATTGGTGTTCGTCCTGATACCAAACTGGCTGTGCAGGCGGGGCTTAAAACCGGTGCTGCCAAAGGTATATGGGTGAATGAATATTTGCAAACATCGGATCCCGACATTTATGCGGTAGGCGATGCCATTGAATTTGAAAACCCGGTTACCGGGCAATCCATGATTACCTACCTGGCGGGACCAGCAAATAAACAGGGACGCATTTGTGCCAATAATGTGGTGTTGGGTAATGTTCAAAAATACCAGGGTTCTATCAATACGGCAATAGTAAAGGTATTTGAGTTAACTGTAGGTACAGCGGGCACCGCATCCAAACATTTAAAAACGGCGAACATCGATCATATAGTATCCACTACGCACAACGGATCGCATGCTGCTTACTATCCTGATGCCAAACAAATGACCATTCAGATTACCTTTTCACCGGTTGATGGCCGGTTACTAAGCGCACAGATTGCAGGTTATGATGGTGTTGATAAGCGGCTTGATATTTTATCTTCCTTTATCAAACAACATAAAACCATTTATGATTTAATTGAATTTGAGCATGGATATGCGCCGCCTTACTCTTCTGCAAAGGACCCGGTTAATATGGCGGGCTTTGTGGCCGAAAATATATTATTGAAACGGTTGAATATTTTCTACTGGAATGAATTGGGAGATTTGAAACCGGATGATATACTGATAGATGTTCGCAGGGAAGATGAATACCTTGCCGGTAAAATACCCGGTGCTATTAATATACCTCTTGATGAGATCAGAACTAGGCTTGGTGAGATTTCAAAAGTGAAAAAGATTCATATCTATTGTGAAGCGGGGTTAAGGGGATACCTTGCGCAAAGGATTTTATTGCAAAACGGTTTCAGTAAAGTGGTTAACCTTTCAGGCGGATATCTTTTGTGGAAAAGCTGCGTAACTGAATCCGGGCTGGCATCGAATGGGGTGAATAAATTAATTAATCTTCCTGGAGAAAGTAAAAACACTCAGCCGCTTCCAATGCACGCTTAAAAATACCCGCTTCGGTTACCCGGGAATAAATGAACAAGTTTCGGGGATATCAATTAAAGGAGTTAAAAAAAATGCCGGAGAATTTTTGTAAATGAAAATAGCGTAGCTGGAGGCTACGCTATTTTTCAAACAGGATGATGGGTATGGTTTTTAGAAATTCATAATAAATTCTTTTGCATCCACCGGGCCTTCTTTTCGCCATATTTCTTTTCCCTGCCTGTACATAATGAAGGTGGGGAATGTAGTTACATTTAATTCACCGCAAATAGCTGTTTGCTGCCCACCATCAATTTTTACCAGGTCAAATTTAGTTCCATGTGTGGCTATAAGTGAGTCAATCACCGGCGCCATTGCCTTACAGGGCGGGCACCATACGGCACTAAAATCTACCAACACCGTTTTGTTTGTAGGTATTTGAACGAGGTATTCAGCCAGGGTTATTTGTCTTGCTATTGCAGCCTCTTCTAACTGCTTGCCAGCCCTTTTCCAGGCATTTAGACCACCGGCCAGGTTAAAAGCTGTAAAACCATTTTTTCGTAACCATTCTGTTGCCATTTCACTTCTTGCACCACTGAAGCAGTAAGTATACAACGGCTTGTTTTTATCCAATGCCGCTACACGGGTTTTGAATTCCTCCTGGTTATTCCAGTCGGCTAATAACGCATGGCCCAGGTGACCCGACTGGTATTCTTCGTTTGTACGAACATCGAGGAGCTGAATATTATTTTGCGAAATGGATTTCTCATATTCGGATATAGTAAGATTGGTTGAACCTGTGTTGCTATTACACGCAGTTAAAAGACTGATACAGCAAATTGCCAGAACCAGCCGTTTTTTTTTAATCATGCATTATTTTTTGTGGCACATGTATTAAGGCCCATTAAGGTATACAACGGGCAAAAGCTTACCAGGCTGGTTAATACAAACACTATTGCAAGTACAAGTAATACAATACCGAATACACCGGTAACAGTATTGGTAAAATACAAAGCAGCAAATATTATTGCTAATAACACGCGGATCATCCGATCTGCTGAACCCATATTTTTCTTCATATAAAAAATTTTGATGTAAGGTAACGGGTGAAAAATAAATGTTTGGTAACTTTTGTTACAATCAAGAAAGAGGTCAATCTTCCTTCTCTTGTGGAGAGGGCCTGTCCCGATGCATCGGGAGGTTGGGGGTGAGGTCAAACGGGTTGCAAAATAAACGAATGTTGTATAACCTATCAACATCCCTTATAAAAAAAGTGTATACTGCTTTTGTTTTGCCGACAGAGCGGGAAGATCCGGTAGCCGTCGGATTTGATATGTACCCGCAACTATTATTTTGCTGCGGTTTAATCTTCAGATTTTTTACTAAATGTTATTTTTTGACGGTAAAAATTCTTAATAACAGATGGGAAAGAATCGTTCCTTTTCGGGATTATCGTTATCTTGAACGACAAAATCTACACTACATGCTTCAACAGCGAAAAATCACATTAGCCGAATCAGAGATACCAACCCATTGGTACAATATTATGGCAGACATGCCGAATAAACCATTACCACCATTGCATCCGGGAACACAACAACCTATTGATGCGGAGGCACTGGCACCGTTATTTCCAATGGAATTAATTAAGCAGGAAGTTAGTACGGAAAAATGGGTAGAGATACCGGATGAAGTAAGGAACTTGTATTCCATCTGGCGGCCAACACCCATGTTCAGGGCAATTGGGCTGGAGAAAGCGTTGGGTACCCAATCTAAAATCTATTATAAATACGAAGGAGTTAGCCCTGCAGGTTCGCATAAACCCAATACGGCTATTCCGCAGGCTTATTACAATGCCAAAGAAGGGATTAAAAAAATCGCCACCGAAACGGGTGCCGGGCAATGGGGTAGTGCATTGAGTTTTGCCTGCCAGTTATTTGGGATCGAGTGCGAAGTGTTTATGGTAAAAGTGAGTTATGAAGGTAAACCCTATCGCAAAATAATGATGAATACCTGGGGTGCAACAGTGCATGCTTCTCCCAGTAACCTTACCAATGCCGGAAGAAGTATATTAGAAAAGGATCCCAATTCGCCGGGCAGTTTGGGCATAGCCATTTCCGAAGCAGTTGAGATAGCAGCAACCCATGATGATACCAAATATTCTTTGGGCAGTGTACTCAATCATGTGTTGATGCACCAAACCATCATTGGCCTGGAGGCGCAGAAACAAATGGAAAAAGCAGGTGATTATCCTGATATTATCGTAGCGCCTTTTGGCGGGGGATCAAATTTTGCAGGTATTGCATTTCCTTTTTTGCAGGATAAATTAACCGGCGGTAAAAATGTAAGGGCCATTGCGGTAGAGCCAACCTCATGCCCTAAGTTAACAAGGGGTGTTTTCCGTTACGACTTTGGCGATACCGTTGGAATGACGCCGCTGATTCCGATGTACACGCTCGGGCATAATTTTATTCCATCACCGATTCATGCGGGTGGGTTGCGTTATCACGGGGCAGGGGCTATCGTTAGCCAGTTGTTAAAGGATGGCATTATTGAAGCAGTAGCAATCAACCAGACAGAATGTTTTGAAGCAGGTATAGTGTTCGCCAAAGCGGAAGGAATCATTCCGGCACCGGAAGCTAACCATGCGATTGCGGAAGTTATCCGCCAGGCAAAACAAGCTGATGCGGAAGGGGTTTCTAAAACCATCCTGTTCAACCTATGCGGCCATGGTCATTTTGACCTTGCTTCTTATGAGCAATACCTGGTTGGTAATCTTGTGGACTTTGAAGTATCGCAGGAAGAAATCAATAATTCATTGGCTGAGTTAAATACCCCGGTTATTTAGTGTAAGGTTCATCGTACATAAAAGAGCCTGTTTCAAAATAGATGCAGCCTCTTTTATGTATAATTTCCTGGCTTAAAAAATTGCTTTTCGATAACGATGGTTCGTAGGTTAATCGGCACGTCGTTTAAAACTGCAGAATAAAAAATGTTGCGATGTTTGAAATGGCGTTATATGATCTTCAGTGATGCAGCGCAATTTGTCAAATCCCTTTTTCAATGCGGAGTGCAAGGTTTTTTCACTATACTTTTTTATTTCAAGACCGCTGCATTTGTCGGGCCCCATGTCTGAGAACGTTCCGATGGTAAGAAAACCGGTTACCGATTCCGAAGCGGTGTCAATATATTTTTTGATCTGGTGGGGAGTGGTAAGAAAATGAAAAGTTGCCCGGTCGTGCCAAACATCAAATTTCGTTGCTGGTTTAAAATCGGTCACATCACTCACCACCCACGTTACTTTTGCAGCTTTATCGCCTAGCCTTTTTTTCGTTTTTTCAAGCGCTGCTGCGGAAATGTCCAGTACCGTAATATTTTCAAATCCTTCTTCAAGAAGATAGTCAACGAATTTGCTATCCCCGCCACCGATGTCAACAATGCTTGCAGTCCTGGGTAAATCAAACGCATGAATAAAGTCAAGGGAAGTTGCCGGGATTTCCTGCGTCCAGCTTACCTCATTTGGCTGCTTCGTTTTGTAAACAGTTTCCCAATGTTTTTGATTACCAGTATGCATTCAATAGAGTTATTTTTAAACAATAAAAATTTTTATGCCTCCGTCTTTTGCGGAGACAATAACTTTTCTTCTATTATTTTTTTGAAAGTATGTTTAGGAAAAGCACCTGGCTGCATCATCGGTTCGCCATTGGCATCTATAAAAAGAATGGTAGGGATGCTTTGAATGCCAAACACCGTTGATAGTTCCTGTTCAACATCGGTA
>JBBQTL010000297.1:0-6056 GCA_038213285.1 Chitinophagales bacterium | reverse complement strand
GTTTGTATGCCTCCCTGTTTTGTTTAGATAATCTTTCCGCCGGGTTCTACCAGTACAGTGTAGGGTAAAGCGCCCTGCCATTTGGGATCTACCAGTTCAATCAGTTTGTATATATCATCGGAATTGAAAATGTAATTGGTGGAAGATACCTGTAGCCTTGTAAGCGTAGCAAGCGCCTTTGCTTTTTTTGCTGGTTTGTCTGCGCAGATGGTTACCAACTCAAAGTCGCGGCCACGGTACATCCGGTTGATGCTTACAAAATCCGGCATCTCAATAATGCATGGGCCACACCAGGTAGCCCATACGTTAATGAGGCGTAATTTACCTGATTCGTTTTTTAGCAGGTTTTTAATACCGCCCTCATCGATGGCATCAATCGTTACGGGTTCTTTCGCCCAATCCTCCAATCCTTTTTTTACAAGTTCCTGTTTGTCATCCCATTTAATGGAACAGCCAAAGGTTTTCGTGACCGGCGCGGATATGGGAATGCCGGATAATAATGCTTCAATTGCATTGCGGGTATCTGTATTTTTTGGGGAGCCCTGTGGGTTTTCCACATCATCAATTCTGCCGCTGTATTGCAATACTCTTTTTTTATCAAAAATGAAAACATGCGGGGTTGCTACCGGACCATATTTTTTTGAGATGCTTTCGGTTTCCCCATCAAATAAGTAAGGAAAGTTAAACGCTTTGTCCCGGGCCCGAAGCCGCATTTCTTCAAAACTATCTCCATATTCGGAATAGCCCAATTCATCCAGGCGAACACTTTTTGGATTGTTGGGCGAAATCGCAATTACCTGTACACTTTTTGAAGCATAATCAGTTACCAGTTGCTTTATCCTGTCTTCATAAGCCTGGGCGGTAGGGCAATGGTTGCAGGTAAAAATGATCACTAATACTGTTGATTTAGCAAAGGATTCCAGGCTATACATTTTGAGGTCGGTGCCTTTTAAGTTGAATACAGGAGCCAGGGAACCAATTGGTAGCGTAGGATGATCACCGCCACTGGCTGTAATAGAAAAAACGCCCAACGCAAACAGGAAAGCTAACAGGTGTTTCATGATTATCTTTTTTATACATACCAGATTTTGGCTAATTGCTATTACAAGGTTGCCATCCTTTTAAAGGTTGGTAACTCTGGCCCCGACTTACGGTTTCAGCCATCCATTTACTTCCATCCAGTTGCGGCATCGCTCCATCCATAATTCATTCTTACTTTTCTGTTTCATGCCAAATCCATGTCCGCCACTTTGATAAATATGCAATTCGGCAGGCACTTTATGTTGTACCAATGCCTGATAAAATACAATGCTGTTTTGAGGAATCACTGCGCCATCATCACTGGCATGCACCAAAAAAGTGGGAGGCGTTTGGTCGTTTACCTGTAATTCATTAGAGTATTCCTGTATTTTTTCGGGGGCCGGGGTTTTTCCAATCAACTGGTCCGCCGAACCTGTATGACCAATGTTCTTGTTAAAACTGATTACGGGATAAATGAGCATCATAAAATCGGGGCGTACGCTGGTATTTTCAAAATTTGGAATGACCACCTTATTGTAATGCGTGCCAGCCGTGGACGCAAGATGCCCGCCAGCGGAAAAGCCCATAATGCCTATCCTGCCTGGGTTTATGTTCCATTCTTTGGCACGTTCCCGTACTGTCTTGATAGCCTGTTGTGCATCCTGCAAGGGGCCAATTTCCCGGTTGAGCATTGTTAAATCATTGGGTATTCGATATTTTAACACAAAGGCTGCCACACCCATTTCTGCAAATACTTTTGCCACATCGGTTCCTTCATGCCCGACAGCATTGATCCCGTAACCGCCACCGGGGCATATCACAACAGCGGTACCGTTCGCTTTTTCTTTTTTTGGTAAAAAAATGGCTAATGTGGGCCGGGAAATTTTATGAACGATCAGGATACCATTGGTAACTTCCGAAGTTTCTTCATCTTTGGAAGGCCTGCTATTGGGGATACTGTCTTTGTAAAGTGGAATAATGGTTTGTGAAGAAAGTGTGTTCATAACAGCGCAAAACAAAATTAGTAAGCTAATATTTTTCATAACAATTTAATATTCTTTTTAACAAACGTTGAGATTATCAAATATAGATAACAATCATTTTACATGGCTTAAAATTTATACAGGGAAAGATATTGATTTCTTATAATAAAAAATGACATGGTCATTAACGGCGGCAGTGGGCTTAGGACAACCCGCCGCCGTTGTTGCGTATGCAGCACAGGAAATGTACGTGAGGGTACCAACAACACAGCTTACAACTTATAAGTTGTTGGTGAGCCAACCCACATTTTCATCCGCACAAACACACAACAATGGCTGCAGCGGGCTTCGGACAACCCAGGCAACAGGGCTTTACCTTTTCGATACGTAAGCCCACCCGTGCCGTTGTTGCAATGCAACACGGATAATGTGCGTGAGGGTACTAACAACATAGCAAGCCCACCGGCGCCGTTGTTGCGTATGCAGCACGGGTAAAGTGCGTGAGGGTACCAACAACACAGCAGCCCACCGGCGCCGTTGTTGCGTATGCAGCACGGGTAATGTGCGTGAGGGTACCAACAACACAGCTTACTACTTATAAGTTGTTGGTGAGCCAACCCACATTATCATCCGCACAAACACACAACAACGGCTGCAGTGGGCTTCGGACAACCGGGCAAACAGGCTTTACCTTTTCGATACGTAAGCCCACCGGTGCCATTGTTGCTTATGCAGCACAGGAAATGTGCGTGAGGGTACTAACAACATAGCAAGCCCACCAGTGCCATTGTTGCGTATGCAGCACGGGCAATGTGCGTGAGGGGTACCAACAACACAGCTTACTGCTTAATTTTAATTTGTGTACAAATAGCTGTTCGAAATTGAAAGAGATTCTACGGAAACTAAAGAGCGTTTCCAAAACAAGCATTCTAATCGAAGACTTCCCCGCTGCAGAGGACAGGGGACAAATTTATCCCCGCTGTATAAATTCAATCCGCTACTTTTACACGCTTAAAAAATGCTACCAACAAATATGAAAAAGACGCTTCTCTCCCTAATTGTTTTGATGACAGCCTTCGCCGCTTCCGCTAATGTTCGGCTACCGAAAATTTTCGGTGATAACATGGTTTTACAAAGAGACCACTCTATTCCGGTTTGGGGATGGGCAGATGGTAAGGAAAAAATTACGATCCGTTTCAATAAACAAACAAAAACTGTAACCGCAGATAAAACAGGTAAATGGAAGATTAATCTGGATGCTGAAACAGCAGGTGGCCCATATCAATTATTGATTGCAGGTAAAAATAATATTACGATCAGCAATATTTTGGTAGGCGATGTATGGGTTTGCTCGGGACAGTCAAACATGGAATGGCGATTGGTAAATAGCTTTGGAGCGGATAAAGAAATAAAGCAGGCAAATTATCCGCTGATCAGGCATTTTGAAGTAACGAAAGCGGTAGCATCTCAACCAAATGAAGATCTGGCAGGTGGAGACTGGAAAATATCTGACCCGGCTACGGCTGGTAATTTTACAGCAATCGGGTATTATTTTGCTAAAACATTACAGGCAGAATTGAATGTGCCCATCGGGCTAATCAATACTTCATGGGGAGGCACACATGTAGAAACCTGGACCAGCAGGCAGGCTTTTGAAAACAGCGATGAGTTTAGCGGTATGATTGCAACCATGCCAAAACTCAATTTAGATTCATTGGCCAAAGAAAAAACAGCGGCTACAACCAACAGGATACTGAAATTGCAGCCTGCATTTCCTCCCACAACTACTGACCTATCCTCCTGGAAGGAATTGTCTTTTGATGATGGCCGCTGGCCAAAAATGAAAGTACCCGGCTTATGGGAGCAACAGGCTTTAGGTGATTTTGAGGGGGTAGTATGGTTAAGAAAAACCATTACGGTAAATGCACCCGATGCAGGAAAGGCCGCCGTGTTGTTGCTGGCAATGATTGATGATGCAGATGATTGTTATGTAAACGGAACAAAAGTTGGAAGTACTTCATCATACAATGAAAAAAGAAAATATTCCATTCCTGCCGGCATTTTAAAGGAAGGAAAAAATGTGATAGCAGTAAGGGTAAATGATACGGGGGGCGGAGGTGGTATTTATGGCGAGGAGGAGGAGGTAAAACTTTCTGTTGGTACTGCAAATTTTTCACTGGCAGGTGAATGGTCGTTCCAGGTGGCATCGGTGTCAAACAGTACTGCCGGTGTTGGCCCCAATAGTTACCCCACCTTACTTTACAATGGCATGCTGAATCCCCTTATCCCGTTTGCCATTAAAGGGGCTATCTGGTACCAGGGCGAATCAAATGCGGGCCGTGCATACCAATACCGGAAAGCATTTCCGTTGATGATTACCGACTGGCGAAAAAACTGGAACCAGGGCGACTTCCCTTTTTATTTTGTGCAACTGGCTACCTTCAATGCCAGCAATGGCGATAGCCACAAGGGGAGTAGCTGGGCCGAATTAAGAGAGGCCCAAACACTTAGTTTGTCGCTGCCCAATACGGGCATGGCCATAACCACTGATATAGGAAACTCAGCGGATATACATCCCCGAAATAAGCTGGATGTGGGTAAAAGGCTGGCGGCTGTTGCACTCAATAAAACATACAATAAGAATAATGTGTACAGCGGGCCAACCTATCAGTCACACAAAGTGGATGGAGACAAAATTGTACTGACTTTCACCCATATCGGAACAGGCTTATCAGCTATCAATAAATATGGTTACCTGCAGGGCTTTGAAATAGCGGGCGCAGATCACCAGTTTCATTATGCCAAAGCTTATATAGATGGTGAGAATGTGGTGGTGTACCAGGATGGTGTAAAAGATCCCGTGGCAGTAAGGTTTGGCTGGGCCGATGATGCAGGGGACGACAATTTATTTAACAAGGAAGGATTTCCGGCGGGTCCTTTCAGAACAGACGATTGGAAAGGAGTTACTGAAGCGATGAAATATAAAATAGACAATTAGCCTGTTCAGTCGAGGTTCTTTAATGAACGAAGTTTAGCCAGTCGATTTTTCCGGCTTTTCAATGCTTATAATTAAAAATGCCCTGTCGTTAACGGCGGGGCATTTTCAAAGGGAACAATATTATACTTTACACGGAATAAATTCGTGAGTTTTTAGGGCAGATATGGGTCGGCTGCAAGTATAACAAGGATTGTAAGCAGGACACTATGCAGCCGGCTTAACCGAAATTATCCGCCTCCCTATATGCTTTTATCAATGCTAGTTCACCTTCTTTTCCTGGCTTTGCATTACCATGCTCCATTCCTAAAACCCCGGTGTATCCTTTTTGATGGATATGTTTAAATATGTTTTTATAATTCATTTCACCCGTACCCGGTTCATTCCTTCCGGGATTGTCACCAATTTGCAGGTAGCCTATTTCATCCCAGGTTTTATTTAAATTATTGATGATATTTCCTTCATTGCGTTGCATGTGGTACATATCAAATAAAAACTTGCAGGCAGGGCTATTTACTGCTTTGCAGATCATAAAGGTTTGGTCCGAATGGCGAAGGAACAGGTCCGGGTTGTCACTCAATGCTTCCAACACCATCACCAGTCCCTGTGGCGCTAAAATGTCGGAGGCTTTTCGCAAAGCGGTGATTACATTGGCTGTTTGGTAATCAAAAGAAATACTTGTATCAAAGTTGCCGGGAACAACCGTCATCCATTTGGCATTGCATCGTTTGGCGACTTCCACCGCTTCCTTACAATCTTTAATCATTTTGGCAATCCATTCCTGCTTGCCCGTAGTTAAGGTTGTTTTCCAGTGCCAGTTATCGGAAGTGATTACAAACACACCCATTTTCATCCCAAGTTTAGCAAGCGTTTCACCAATTTTCTTTTGTTGCTCCACCGGTCTTTTCATCATGCCGTTATCTTCTATCGACCTGAATCCGGCATCGTACGCAAATTTTATCTGGTCAATAAAATCCGCACCCCCATGATTTTTAAACATTCCATCATGAAAGCCATAATCCAGGCGAAAAGGTTTTTCGCCAGTCCTGGTATTTGAA
>JBBQTL010000296.1:0-6074 GCA_038213285.1 Chitinophagales bacterium | reverse complement strand
TGTTTACTTTTGCCAATCCATTTTGATAATTTACTTTTCGTTTCTCAAATTCACTCAGTGATATAGCGCCACTATCAAGCATTATTTTAGCCCCATCTATTTGTCTTTTATAAACATTCAGTTCATTGTTTAAGGCTAATAAATCCGCTTCATCGGTTTGTACTTTTAATTGTTGTTGCGCAATTTTGTTGTCCAATGATTGCAGCTTTAATGCTCTACCCCTTGTCAATGCCTGTGCCTGTGTAATGGTGGTATTGGCCTTATTATTATACGCTTCAATACTTTGTTGCTTGGCAGTTATTTGTTGTTGTGTGCGCTCTAATAACTGCGGGTCAAAGTAATCTACTTTTACTTCTCCTAATTGCAAAATGGTATCCCCCACTTTCACAAAATCACCCTCATTTACATGCCACTTTATTACACGTCCTGCTATAATACTGTTTAATTCCTGGGGTCTTTGCTCCTGGCGCAAAGTAGTAATGGTGCCCTTTGCCCGTATGTTTTGTGTCCATGGTAATAACATAATGGGTACGATCAAAATAAGCATTCCCCATAGCCAAAGCCTCACACTGCTTTTGCGATGTATTCTATACACTTTGCTAAAGGAAGTTAGCGGGCTGCTTTCAGATGCTTGCTCTATATCGCTTATTAGATATTTATTCATTTATTTAATTTTTTGTGCTTGGTTAGTTAACCATTTCACCATTGTTATTTAGCATCAAAACTTTGTCGCAAAAGCTGCTAAGTTGTTCATCCTGCGAAGCAATTAACACCGTGGATGTTTTATTTTCTTTTATATATTGAATGACATTATTTTTAAATGGTTGATGCAGGTGATCAAAAGGTTCTTCCAGCAGCAATAAACGATGCTCACCCAGTAATGCACGCATTAATAAAATGTTTTTGCGAACGTTATTTGAAAGCTTGTGACCAACAGGTTGCAATACAGTATCGTAGCCTTCATGGCATGATTCAACAAACTCATTCAAGCCTAAAATGATAGCCAGTTTTGTTAGTTCTTCAGTGCTGGTACCATCATTACCCATGGTAATATTTTGCAATAATGTACCTTGAAAAATATCCTGGCTGCCCAGGAGTATTCCTGTAAGGTGGCGCAGGCTTTGTAATTCGTAATTGGCAGCAGGTATGTTATCTATTAAAATGTTGCCTTTATAATCAGTAAAGGCACCCGTGAGCATGCGTAAAACAGTTGATTTGCCTGCGCCTGATGCGCCTTTCAGTTGCACCATTTGCCCTTTGGCAATTGAAAAACTTATATTATTTAATACAGGTATTTCATTACTGTAAGCAAAACTTACGTTACTGAATTGTAAGGATACCCCTTCGCTTTTTGAGGGCAGGGATAAACTACCGCTTTGTTCTTTTTCTGCTTCGGTAACAATACTCAATTTTTCAACCGATACCAATGCTTCATAAATAGCGTCCAGGTTCGTTATTAATTTTTCGATAGAAGCTATGATCGCTATTATAATAATATCTGCTGCAATAAACTGCCCAATATTAATTTGCTGGTTTAACAACAGGTAAGATCCCAGTATGAGCATGGCCGCCGTTATGATTACTTTAAAAGAAATAAGACTCCAGAATTGTGTAAGCAATATTTTAAAATGCTGCGTGCGTGCTTCTAAATAACTACCCACTAACACATCTGTTTTGTTGAAGTGGAGTGAAGTACCCTTTGTGTATTTAAAAGATTTCACAGTTCGGGCTACTTCCTGCAACCATGCAGCTACGCCGTATTTATAGTTACTTGCAAGCATGGCTGTTCTCAGGCCCTGGGGAGAGGTAAAGCGAATAATGATTAAAACAATAAAAAGCAATAGTAACCCAAAGGCAATAAAAACAGGATGATAAAAAGCCAGTAATATCAGGCCAAGTAAAACCTGTATGCTGGCTGCCGGAAGATCTATTAATAATTTATCCAGGCCTTTTTGCAGGGAAACCGTTTCAAAATAGCGGTTAACCAATTCGGGCAAATATTCCTTGTCCAGCTTTTCGATATTTAGTTTTGGCAGCCTGTCTCCAAATTCCAAAGAAAAGCGAACGAATAATTTTTGCTTTACTTTTTCAATAATTTGCAACTGCCTTATTTGTAATAGTCCATTAATGAATACACCAAAAACCACCATGGCTATCAACACTACGATAGAGGTAGATATAGAGCCAGCCATTACAAAGTTGATGATAGATTGAATACCTAAGGGCAAGGATAGCTGTACCAATCCGCCAAGAAAGGCAAACACATATATCACCACAATATCCTTACGGTCCAGCAGCAGTATATTGTTGAGTTTTGCAATAGATTTAGTAATAGAAAAAGTTTTGTCTGGCATTGTTATATTGCTTTATAATAAATCATAAATATTTAGTTATTTAAAAAAGGTACACTAAACTTAGGAACTTTTAACATACACTTTCAAGCTTTTTTTAAGAAGCTGTTTGAGTTATTTGCTATTTTATGTTACGCACCGGTAAAAGATGCCAATTGGTATGCCGCTAAAAGCCCGCCTGACCGGACGGGAAGGGATTGTGACACAACGATGACGCCATAAAAAACTGAAGCTGGTATTCCCGAAACAATCCTATCGTGTGGACACATCTTCGATATGAAAAAATTGGAACACTGATGACACGGACCTGCCGGCCGGCAGGCAGGTTTGACCGATGAACACAGATTTTTTTCTGCTTTGCAGAAAAATTAGGATTGTTTTGGTGATCCAACATCCTGTGAAGCAGGATTATCCTGTGTTTATGCAATTTAAAAAGTTGATTCTTGGGTTAGTAAACAGTTTAAACAAATATAAAGTCATATAAATTCATACCCCTGTGTCATCCTTGTTCCTTTTGTATTTGTGTACACACGGTAGGAAACAATCGGGACAGGCAAAATAAATAATTAAAACAGCTTCAAAAGCTACAACGCCTTTTTACCAGAAAGCCTTAATATTTATACTATATCATTTGAGTTAAACCTTTTTCATCTTTATTCTTCTGCGGGATATTGCTTTCTCAATTTCTACGGCAAAAAATACTATTGATGCTACGGCACCAACTCCCAAAAATTCATTTAATGTTAAGGATTCTGTTTTAAAAATTGGTTGAAGAAATGGAATGTATGTAATACAAAATTGTAATAGCAAGCTAAGAATAACCGACCATATCAGGGGCTTATTTGAAAATATTCCTATACTGAAAAGAGATTGGTTTTCTGACCTGATAGCCAATACATGTGCCAGTTGACTTAAACATAGTACATTAAAAACAATGGTTTGCCAATGTAAACCATGTTTAATGGCATACCCCTGTACACCTAATGCAATACTTGCCATAAGTATACCCACCCATATCATGTGTATGCCCCGGCCACCGGCAAATACACTTTCCTGCGGTGGGCGTGGTGGCCTGTTCATAATATTTTTTTCTGCTTTCTCAAATGACAAACTGATAGCAGGCAAACCATCCGACACTAAGTTTATCCATAAAATATGAATGGGCAGTAAAGCAATAGGTAAACCGAGAATGGGACCCATAAGCAAAGTCCACAACTCGCTTGAGTTGGTGGTCATCAGGTATTTGATAAACTTTAAAATATTATCATAAATCCTTCGCCCTTCTCTTACCGCTTTTATAATAGTAGAAAAATTATCATCCAGCAATATCATGTGTGCGGCTTCTTTAGAAACATCGGTGCCTGTAATACCCATCGCTATGCCAATGTTTGCCATCTTTAACGAAGGTGCATCGTTTACCCCATCTCCCGTCATGGCTACAAAGTGGCCATTTTTCTGCAGGGCTTTTACAATTTGTAATTTCTGTTCGGGAGATACCCTGGCATATACTTTTATCTTTTCTGCTTTAGCCAGAAAATAATCATCATCGTAAGCCGCCAACTCCTGACCTGTAATTACCAAATCATTTTCGTTGCTTAAAATACCAATTCGTTGTGCAATGGTTTTAGCAGTAAGCGGATGGTCGCCGGTAATCATTACCGGTACAATACCTGCGGTTTTACATTGAGCAACGGCATCAAAAACTTCGTCCCTTGGCGGGTCTATCATACCGCTTAATCCTAAAAATTGTAATTCATTTTCACAAACTTCAGCTTGTGGGTTTTCAGGCACTGCATCCCAATACCTATAAGCAAAACCCAATACCCGCTGGCCTTTTGAGGCCATAATATCCACTTGCTGCTCTAATGCATGTACATCTGCATTTACGCAACGGTGCAATAAAATATCCGGTGCTCCTTTGGTAAAAGAAATAATTTTATTTTGATAAGCATGGAAAGTTGTCATGAGTTTCCTTTCCGAATCAAAAGGAATTTCAGCCAGCCTGGGCCAGGTATTGGCTTGCACATTCTGTTCTTTAGCTATTTCCAGCAAAGCAATTTCGGTAGGGTCGCCTTTTATAGTTACAGCATCAGTAGCATCGTTGTTTAAAGCAAATGCATGCAGGAGTAACGAAACATCTTGCTGTTGGCTGATAGCGGATAAGTCATTTCGTTCATGCAACTGCCCGGTTACAAAAATCTGCTCTACATACATTTTGTTTTTAGTAAGCGTTCCGGTTTTATCGGTGCAGATGTAGGTAACAGAACCCAATGTTTCTACCGCAGGTAATTTTCTGATAAGGCTGTTATGCCGTATCATTCTTTTAGCTGCCAGTGCCAGCGAGATGGTAATAACTGCTGGTAATGCTTCGGGGATAGCGGCCACTGCCAATGAAATACTGGTCATTACCATTTTAATAATATCTTCTCCCCGCATTAAACCGGCAACAAAAAATAAGACGCATGCCAACAACACCACTATAGATAATTTTTTGCCGAATGATGCCATGCGCTGCTGTAATGGCGTAAGCACTTCATTGCCTTGCAGCATTTTTGCAATACGGCCCAGTTCTGTTTGCATGCTGGTGGCTATTACTATACCAGTGCCTCTGCCATAAGTTGCAAACGTACCTTTAAATGCCATATTTTTTCTATCCCCAATAGGCAAATCATCTGCTTGCAATGCTTCGGTGATTTTATCTACAGGATGTGATTAACCGGTAAGGGCCGCTTCTTCAATTTTTAAGTTGATAGATTCGAAGACTCTTATATCTGCCGGCACGGCATTGCCTGCTTCTAACATCACTACATCGCCAGGCACCAATTCAACAGCCGATAAAAAAGTTATTTTTCCATCACGCAAAACTTTCGCCTGTGTAATGGCCATTTGCTTTAAGGCATGCATGGCCTTTTCTGCACGGTACTCCTGAATGAAACCAACTACTGCATTTAGGAGAACAATGATAAGAATAACGATTGTGTCTTTAAGGTCGCCAATGATGCCAGATACCAGTGCTGCTGTAAGCAATATCAAAATCATCACATCTTTAAACTGCCCCAGAAAAATACCAGCAATTGTTTTTTTCTTTCCTTCCTGCAGCTGGTTGGGGCCAACCTGCAATAATTTTTCTGCTGCAATGGAAACAGACAGACCCTGAGCATTGGAGCCTAAAGATTTAAAAACATCGGTTATAGTTTGTTTGTGCCAGTTCATAAAATAATATTATCTCGTACAAATTTTTACAACAGCCATTATTGATAAAGTTTCTGAAACCTATAAGGCTTAGCAATTTATTAGTCAGATACAGAAGGCAGAAATTCCTGCTTGTCCTTCTTTAAATTAAAATTGAGTAAAACTGAAATCTGAAAAAAATCACGGCCCGTTTCATCATTAATCTTATAGTCAAACTGATGAACATAGCCTGATTGAAAAGAAACTTGTTCACTTACTTCGTACCCCCAGCCGATAAAGAAACGATTGCGCTCGAAATACGGAGGCAGATTGGTGAAAAATATTTCGTTCCAAACCGATGCATAAAACGTTTTTGGAACAATTTTTTTATTATTAATTGGAACTACAGTATTTAGCCTATATCTAAACCTGTTGCGATAGCCATTGTTTGTAAACCGTTGTTCGGCACGATAGCGATGTTCAAACTTAAATACTTCTAAGCGTTGTTTCATTACCAATTGCACAAAAGTTCTTAGTTCCTCCTGCTTTAAA
>JBBQTL010000295.1:0-6130 GCA_038213285.1 Chitinophagales bacterium | reverse complement strand
AGCTGGGCGCATTTTAGCAAACAGTTTAAGCATGTAAAAAAAATGACACCGACGATGTATCGGAAAACGATGTCGGATTATAATGTCTGATTTTAATGTCTGATGTCTGATTTATTGATGTCTGATTTGATGATGTCGGATTTTTTTCAGTTTGCTACTTCATTTATTTGCATGTATAGAATAACTACTGAAATTGGATGGGTTTTAATTTCGGATGTCGCATGGCGCCGCCCGTTTGACCTCACCCCCAACCCCCCTCCAAAGGCAGAGGGGAGCTTGACTCTGGCAACAAGAAATTGTATTATTTTGGTAACAACCAGCGAACCAATGTGCTGCTACATTGGCGACAGTTTATCCCGACTTTTCGGAACTCCGTTCAACAGTAGTAATGCTATTTGGCTTTTATTGAAGCGACATAATCAAATAAACCTGTTTGCAACTTCATTATTTTCACGTGCAATATTATTTCAAAAGCCGTTCGTTAATCAACCAGCACTAAAAGGTCTTAATTTTAAACATATCAAATATTAAAACGCTGTAGGCTTTGAAGGAAATCAGACATCATCCAATCAAACATCAGACATCCTGTTGTACCATTTAAATGCGTGCAACCAACGCTTCATTATTTTCCGCAGCAGCGTTTAAACTGTTTGCCACTACCGCAGGGGCAAGGCGCATTTCTTGATGGCTGGTTATTAAATTTTGGTTCGGGCTTTGCATCTCGCTGAAGCTTTTTAATATCATCAATATTTTCTGTATTGTCGGGTTCAATACCTACAATTGCCTGCCAGCCATGGGCATTGGCCAGCTCCATTATTTGTGCTCCCCGTTCCTGTGTTTGTACCCTTACAACTGCCGGCTTTTCCTTTGTTCCAAGTTTTGACATATTCAACTATTTATAAAATTTTCAGGTTTAATGGATTCTACATATAAAATTGTATCCCCGGTAACATTTGTCCGGAGTTCAACTTTATTTATAAAGTTTTTGTACTGATCAAATTCACCCATTTTTGTTTTGATCAATGCATCAAATATCCGTTTCAATTTCTTTTCCTTTTTCGTTTGTTGTTCATAAATCTTATTTAAGGCAGGATATACCGGCAAATTAAACTCTTTGGCGATACAGTAGTTCCATATTATTTCAACGAACTTTACTTTCTTTAAGAAAACCTCATCAGTATCATTCTTTTTCAGCAATGGATGGGCAAACAGCTGTAATATGGTTGAATAGATTGCTTTATCAGTCATCACAACAAAATAATTATATAAATGATTGCCATTGGGGCGCCTTGCAAAGATATAATCAAACCACATTTTGCGGATGCCCTTTCAATACTGCTGTTACATTTTCCAACGTAACCTGCATGATCCGCCTTCTTGCTTCAAAACTGATCCAGGCATTGTGAGGTGTTATGATGCAATTGGGTAGTCCAATTAACGGGTGGCCTGCCATTGGAGGCTCTATACTCAATACATCCAATGCGGCCCCGGCTAATTTATTTTTTTGCAGTGCATCGGACAGTTCTTTCTCGGCTATTAACTGCCCCCTGGAGGTATTGATAAGGAAAGCAGTTGGCTTCATCAGCTCCAATAATTCCTTATTAATAAAAGCGTTATTATCGGCAGTTAGCGGGCAATGAACTGATATAAAATCGGCCTGCATAAACAACTCATGCAGTTTCACTTCTTTTGCGCCCTTAAATGGCTTGTTACCCCGGTGATAAATTACCTTCATACCAAATGCCATCGCAATAGCAGCTACCTGTGTACCTATCTTTCCAAGGCCAATGATGCCAATCGTTTTATCTTTCAATTCCATCACCGGGTGCTTTGTGTAGCACCAGTCGGCTGACCGGTACCAGTCACCTGCCTGCACCGATGCTGCGTTTGCGCCTACCCGGTTGCTTAATTCGAGCAATAAAGCAAAGGCGTGTTGTGCTATAGAATGTGTTCCATAAGCAGGTACATTACAAACGGGGATATTTCTTTTTTTTGCAGCAGCAATATCGATGATGTTATACCCGGTAGCGGTAACGGCAATCAGTTGTAAATCTTTAGCTGCTTCAATTGTAACTGATGAGACGGGTGTTTTATTTGTAATGATAACATGAGCATGAATGCATCGTTCCATCACTTCATCTGCGGGGGTGCGATCATAATATTCCACTTTTCCAAGATCATCAAAAGCATTCCAGCTCAAATCACCAGGGTTTAGTGTATATCCATCTGTAATGACTATCCGCAAGTTGTAATAATTTATAGAATTAGTAGTAATGCTACAACCAACAACATTCAGTGCCTGAATGTATGAACAGGATTGAATGGGTTATTTGATTGCGGGATACTGTTTGCTACTATTATCCTGCCAACTTTTAAACCCATTTAATCCTGTTCAGACTATATTTATTTATACATATTTGGTAACCCCTGGCACCGCCACTGCATAATATCCTTCTGCATTTGGCAACAATGGTGGAAGTGCATTCCAGTCGTATACTTTTGGATGAAGGTCGAGGCCCGAATTGATGGCTTTATCCCATTCAACCACCTGGCCGCTATAGGTTGCCATACGCCCGAGTATGGAACTCATGGTGCTGCTGGCGCCGTTTTCCGCATCAGCAAACTTATACTCTCCTTTAGCAATCGCTCCAAATAGCTCATCGTGCTCTGTTTGATAAGGGTTATTTTCTCCCTTTTTATCAAACTGGTAAAGTACTTTGCCATTGCTATTCGTAATAGTGCCGTCCCCGGCCGCTATTCTTCCCTTTGTACCAATCATCAGTTCATCCACTTTGCTCATGGTGCCCGGTATGTGCCGGCACTGGCTGTTCAACATGCTGCCATCTGCGTAGGTAAACTCCACAAAATGATGATCAAATATTTCCCCATGATCCTTTCCTTTGCGAACCTGGCGGCCTCCCATGCCCTGGGCCTTCACAGGGTAACCTCCCTTGAACCAGTTAATAACATCAATATTATGTATATGCTGTTCAGTGATATGATCGCCGCACAACCAGTTAAAATAATACCAGTTGCGCATCTGGTATTCCATCTCCGTTTGTCCCTGTTTACGGGGCCTTACCCATACGCCATCATTGTTCCACCAGGCCTGTGCAGATGTGATATCACCAATCATATCTTTCCGCTTAAATAACTCACGGTAAGAGTTCTGGTAATGCCGTTGTAAGCCAACTACCACGTTCAATTTTTTCTGTTTGGCAATCTTTGCAGCAGCCAATACTCTTTGTATCCCTGCAGGATCAGTGGCTACAGGCTTTTCCATAAATATATGCTTGCCCTGCTTAACGGCTTCTTCAAAATGAATGGGCCTGAAGCCGGGCGGGGTTGCCAGTATCACCACATCGGCCAGGGCGATGGCTTTTAAATAGCCGTCAAAACCAACAAATTTCCTTTCTTCCGGAACATCTACTTTGGCTTTCAATTTATCCTGTCCACCCATTGACTCCGCTGTTTCATCACTGGTTATTTCTTTGTAACAATTATCCAGGTTGTCACGGAATGCCTCTGCCATTGCTACCAGTTTTACGTTTTGTTTGCTAAGCAGGGCTTGTATGGCAGCACCGGTACCACGGCCCCCACAACCTACCAGTGCAATTTTTATCACATCATCCGCACCAGAAAAATAATTGGCTTTTGATAAAAGCGGCGCAGCAATTAATCCACCCGCAAGTAATGAACCCTGGCGTAAAAAATCTCTACGGGAAGGGCTAAGTTTAGAAGCATCGTTGTTCATAATTTATTTTTTATTGTGATATGGTTAGATTGCAAAATTGTTAAATTCTTATACCTAATTGAAATTGGATGCTCTTTAATAAATCAAACATCC
This sequence comes from Chitinophagales bacterium, assembly GCA_038213285.1. Taxonomy (GTDB): domain Bacteria; phylum Bacteroidota; class Bacteroidia; order Chitinophagales; family Chitinophagaceae; genus Ferruginibacter. The sequence goes on along the minus strand of JBBQTL010000295.1, from coordinate 2,283 downwards.
ATGATTAAAACACTTTCCAAACAAAAAACAGACTTTTAACTACCAAATAATCAGACATCAACAATCCGATAGCTATCAGATCAGACATCATTACATCAGACATCATTACATCAGACATCAGACATCAGACATAAACTTTTTATTTCCCAAGATAATCTTTATAAAACTGGTTTGCCTGTTCAGCGTTTGGTTGTTCCAACGGGCAGATAATTCTAAATCCAACTGCACCTGCATCTGTGAGCCACCATTTACTTTTGGGTATCTGCGGATCACGGTGATTCCATAAAGGCTCTGATTTAAAACGGGTGGCGCACCTCAACTGTTCCGCTTCATCCTTAAAACCGCCGCCACGCAAAGCTTTGGGATATTTTGACTTGTTGGGCGCCATGATTGGATTCGTTGCATTATCGGCCATATTATCCATGCGCTTTGCTTCATAATGATCCAGCGTCCATTCACATACGTTGCCAAGCATATCATACAAACCCCAGGCATTGGGTAGTTTCAATCCTACCTTTTTAAATTTTTCGTCGCTGTTATCTACATACCAGGCATATTTATCCAGTAGCTTGTCATCATTGCCGAAATAATAACGGGTAGTGCTACCTGCCCTGCAGGCATACTCCCACTCCGCTTCGGTGGGCAGCCTGTAAAAAACGCCTGTTTTATCGTACAACCACCTGCAATACATCGATGCCCCAAACTGCGACATACTATTTACCGGGTAACCGCCTTCCTTACCCATCCCAAAACTTAGATCCACATACTGCGGACTGGGCCTGGTTACTGCATCAACTGCTGAGTTTTCACTTGTGGTGGCATCCTTATAAAACACATCAAATTCATCGCGGGTTACTTCAAATGCTCCCATCCAAAATGCGGCTACGGTTACTTTACGTTGTGGTCCCTCGTCACCCTTCCTACCCTTTTCATTAGCACTACTGCCCATAAGAAAACTGCCAGTATTAACAGGCACCATCCGGGTTTGAATATCCGAACCGGGAATTGTAAATTTATACGGTATAAACAGTTTAACAGAGTCCTGGGCTTTGGAAGAATATATACAAAAAATGCCCAAAAGAATTACAAAGAGTTGTTTCACGATATTGTAAAATTTTGATTCCGAAAGGTAAGCAATAAACTCAAACAACGATACATGTTACCGTTGTTTCCAATAAAGTATAAAGCCTTTTGTTGACTTATAAACAAACCTGCCCCTTTTTATTTCACCGATCAGTACCTCAGCGCCCAATTGGCTTGCTAACTTTTTAGCATGTTTAATGGATAAAATACTACAAGCAGTAGCCAGCCAATCTGCAGTAGTGCCGTCTTTGGCTATCACTGTAACGTTGCGCTGGGATGTAACTCCATACCCTGTACGTGGATCTGTAATATGTGAATACCTTTTACCGCCATGGTCAATGAACTGGTACGCATCACCGGAAGTAGTTATTGCGATATTTTGCATGAGCAAAGTTTGCGGCAAGAGTTCATCCGTTGTTTCGGGTACATTGATTCCCACCGTCCAGCCCTTGCTCCCGGGTGGTGCATTGCTCATTACAATATCGCCACTTACATTTACCAACACCTGATTTACCTGTTGAGCGCTCAAGAAATCAATTACTTTTTGAGCGATGTACCCCTGCGCAATACCACCCAAATCCAGTTGCATTCCGGATGTTGTCAACAAGACCGTTTTATTGGTAGTTTCGATCATCATTTTTTTAAAGCCGGTTAAATTTCGGGCAGCCAACACCGTTTCCCTTGCAGGAAATTGTTTTGTCTTCCTGGCTTTGCGCCATAATTTTATTAGTGGCCCAACGGTAATATCAAAGGCACCGCCACTTTCTTCAAAAGCCGTTTTGGACAAAAGCAATATATCCCATAATGCCGGGGTAACTTTTACGTGCCTTGCACCCAGGCCGGAGGATGCACTTAACCTGGACAACTCACTACTATCTATATAATCACTGAATATATATACAAATGAATCTACCAGGTTGAAACTTTGTTTTGCAAGAAGGGCAGCCCGCACACTATCAGTTGAATACATAACAATCGTAAAAGGAGCACCCATTTTTGGTTGGGTAAAGGAATATCTTTTTTGTTGCGCCTTGCATTGGATAACAAAGAAGACAAAAACCGCGGTAAATAGACGGGTAAACAAAAATATTTTTTTTACAAATGATTGTTGGTAAATTTAAGGCACAAATAATAAAAAACATGCAAAGAAGAAAATTTATGCAGCAATCATTACTGGCCGGTGGTGCGTTGTTTACATCC
>JBBQTL010000294.1:0-6135 GCA_038213285.1 Chitinophagales bacterium | reverse complement strand
CAAAGGCGTAGTTTTTTATGCTTGTGAAAATACCATGAGGGAAAAGAATGTTGCCAAAGATGCAATGATAGCTGAAGCCGAATTTGTACCAATGGGCATTGGAGAAATAATTAAAAAAGAAGAGCAGGGCTGGAGTTATATCAAAGCAGGGTTTTAAAGAAAAGAGATAGTCAAATAAAATGAAAAGATTTACTAGGACCGGGATTCAATCGCTGCGAAAATGCCCTTCTTGATGTAGAATATCCTACCAACAAAAACAATCAACGAATATCCGCAAAGTTCGAACAGTAATTTCCGCTTGTATCATAAGCGTTTTGAAGTATTGTTATAGCTTATCAAAGCTATCGCCTTTAAAAAAGCGGGCGAAAGGTTTAGAATTTGCTTGACAAAAAATGGGAGCCAACAACAAATAAAACGTTATAATAATCCTTGTGTAACAAAAGTTACCTTCAAGGGTCTTGAGTTGACGCACCTTTGCATTATCAATTTCAAAAGTAAATAGACATAAGAGGTCATCTAACATCAATTTTAATAGGCGCATCATTACGTTTAATCAGTGGCCTTGGTGATTCTTATTTATAAATAATTCCAGTTGCTAAACGAACATCTATTTTGAAAAGCAGTATCAAAAATATTTTTTCAAGTACACTCATCCTGCTGATGGGTGTGTTCCTGAGCCTGAACTGCAATATCAAAAGAGAAATTAAAGAGGCAATCAATATTAATGTTTCTCATGCACCGCATCCAGAAAAGGTGAATACAGCCAATACTTGTCTTTCGTTTGCGAAGGCAGAAAACAAAGTGAATTTGGCTTCAAAAACTCAAAAAAACCTTTCCAGGCATATTGATAAAATCGAGTTTTATTTTCAACAAACCGAAAACTTCACCCACCATATCTATTCTTTTGCAGGTAAATCTATTCCTGCATCTCTACCCATCTACATACTGCACGGGCAATTTCTGATTTGATTATAACACTGTTTTTTTAGTGTATCGATCATCATCAAAAAAGAAATTAAATAATGAACAAAGATCTTTTCATCAACGGGTTATCCGTTCTTATTTTTCGTGTGTTCCTCAGCGGCATTTTTATAACTGCAGGTATATCTCACTTTGTACAACCAGCTAAAGTGGCCAGCCGTATTGATGCAGCAGCTTTTCACAACGTAGCGAATATTTTTGGCAACCCCTATTGGCTGGGGCTACTGTCTGGTTACGCCTTGCTCATTGGTGGCATAGCATTGCTATTGGGTATCCTTACCCGCTGGACATCGCTGGGGCTATTAATGGTGCTTATTCCCATTACTATCGTTATTCAATTTGGCAACGGGTTGCTACACGGTCCCCTCTGGAAAAACGTTGCCTTGTTTGGAGGGCTTCTCTTTTTCATCATCAACAATCCAAAAGTTTACAGCATTTATAACAAATAAAAATTAAAAAATGAAAATATACATCAGCATTCTAATCACCATTGCATTTTCGTTGTTGAGCATACATAACACGCAGGCCCAAAGTGCAGCTCAGATTCAAAAAACGGAAGAATCTATCAAAAAAAAGGGCAAATACGCTTTGCTTGTGATGAAGGCTCAGCATTTGAAGGCAGCCATCATGACCGGGCAGGGTTTTAAAGCAACTAGTCCAAAAATTGATTTTCAGATTGTTGCCTGCGGTGAGTTGGTAAAGGAAATAGCAGCAGATTCAGCCCTGCAAAATCTAATTAGCCAGGCAGTAAATAAGGATCGTTTAAAAATTGTTATCTGTGGCATTTCCATTAAGCAGTTCAAGGTAGATAAAACTACTTTACCCGCAGAAACACCCGTTTCTGAAAACGGCCTCATCTACATGTTCGGCCTGCAAGAGCAGGGCTACAAAACAATCATCCTTTAAAAAAAATACAATGAAGTATATTATCATAACAGCAGGCGTTTTGTTACTACTTAGCGCATTTCAAAATAAGACAAACAACATGAACGAAGAAATCATCACTATACTGCAAACAGCAGACATTCATGCTTATCTAAACCCGCATGAAGAGTTGTTTGTGGAGCACGATAAAATAGTTTTTAGAAAAGCCGGTGGCCTGGCACAGATTAAAACACTCACGGACAACATCAGAAAACAGAATCCGGAGGGCACGTTACTAATAGATGGTGGAGATTTAATTCAGGGCAGCGGAGCAAGTGTTAGGTCTCAGGGAAAAATATTTCCACCCCTCGTACAAGTAATGAACTACGATTTATTAATTCCCGGCAACTGGGAAGTAATTTATGGCAAGCAAATAATGATGGCGGTAATGAACAATTATAAAACCAATGTAATAGCTGCCAATATGTTTGATGACACCACACAGCAGTCTTTGTTTCCACCATATTGGATTACCGAAAAAAAAGGAATTAAAATTGGGTTTATTGCTTACAACGATCCTGAGGTTCCGGAACGCCAAAATCCTGAATATAGTAAAGGCATCAGGTTTACGCCTGTAGAACACAATCTTTCCAAATTAATTAATCGGCTAAAACAAACAGAAAAGGTAAATGTTTTGCTGCTGGTTACACATCTTGGAATATCCAAGCAAGTGCTATTGGCCGATAACCCAGCAATAGAAGGCGTTGATTTCATACTGGGAAACGATACGCATGAACGTATTCGTAAACCTATAGAAGGTAAATATGCAAAGGTGGTGGAACCCGGTGCCTTTGGTTCTTTTGTTGGAAAGCTCGACCTGGTTATGAAAAATAAAAAGATAGTAGATTATCGGTACGAACTTATAGAAGTATCCCCGGAAAAATATGTGGCTAACCCCACCGTGCAAAAATTGGTTGATACCGCTTTGCAACCATATTTGAGTGAAATGCAAACGGTGTTGGGCTATACAAGTGAACCATTATATCGTTACCTGGTAGTGGAAAACCCGATGGATAATTTTATAACTGATGCGCTTCTTTGGAAAACGGGGGCAGATTTTGCCACGTCTAACGGTTTTAGATTTGGTGTTCCTATTGTGCCCGATGCAAGCGGTAAAGCACCCATTACCAAAGCCGACGTTTGGAGGATGTTGCCAGTTGATGAACACATGAAGATTGGCAAGGTGAGTGGCCAGCAAATAAACGACTGGCTGGAAAAGGAAATCAACAATGTATTTGCATCCAATTACCAGGAACGCTTTGGCGGCTGGTTGGTGCGTTTTTCAGGCTTGACTTTGAAATTCAACAGTTCTAAACCTCAATGACAGCGTATAGAGTCGGTTACCATAAAAGGAAAGCCATTGGACCTGGAAAAATTTTACACGATGGCATCCTGCAACAGAACCGGTGAGCCAATCAGCACCATGTGCCGGATGAAAAATGCCAGCGATGTAAAGATTCAAACCTATACACTACACGATGCGGTGGAAGCATATCTTAAAGAAAAAGGAACCGTGGCACCCCGGCTCGATGGCCGTTCCTTTGCAACAGATTTGGGGGTACAGGCTTTTTCACAAATGAAAGAAGGGGATTATAAGTTTCGTTAAAGAATTTGGGTTTATGTAACTAAAGTAACCTTGCTTTCAAAATCAAATTTGCACTTTTGCATGCTGGTTGGGTATTGTATTCGTAAAAGCAGAAGTAATGTCAGAGCTGTAGTTTCAGGAATGATTTCGGTTAGACTGATAAACAAATTCAACATCAAAACCATTTGTGGCGAACAATAGAATTTCACCCTAAAAGATTCAGCAAAGGGCAAATTTATGGTGGGCTGACTCTTGGTTTAGGATGGGACACATTAGGGGAACTTGTCCGGGTCCTTTGTTTGCACAAATAAGAACAGGTGCAACCGTAGTTGCTATTATACTTTTAAGTGCTATTGCGGTAACCTGGGTTAACGGATTTTTAGATAAAAAATTTTCCACAAAATCAACCATATACAGTTATGATATCTCGGTTAAAAAAATTGCTCTTAGCAGCAATATGGTTTTCTATTAGCCAAAATTTACAGGCACAAACACATCTCAATGCCTGGTTTCGGGGTACTGTAAGTATTCCTGTTGGTTCAAAAATAAAAGTTGATGCAGAGTTCCAACACAGGCGGCAAAATGGTTTTGACAATAGGGATATGCTTGATAAAAATCTAATGTTCACATTCAGAAACTGGATACATTATCAGCATAACTCAGCATTTAAATTTTCCCTTTCACCTTTTGCTTATTTTTCTAATTATAAAATCATTCAAAAAAACGCAGACGAAACGGCAGCATCCAATAGCGAAATCAGGTTTTCTGCAGCAGTAGAATTACATCGTGAAATGGTTAAGAGGTTCTACATTATTGACAGAACAGCCGCAGAATATCGCTTGTTTCAAAATAATCAACCCGACATCACCCGATTGAGAAACCGTTTAGGTTTTCGTTACCATTTTACCAATATATTCAAATTATCCGTTTTTGATGAAATATTGGTTAATGTAGCAGGTACAACATACATACACTTTTTTGACCAAAACAGAATGGGACTTGATCTTGAATACAATGTTTTGCCCAGTCTAAAATTTGATGTCGGTTACATGTATATCGACCGATTGCCTCTAATAAGCAGTACCCGCTTAAATGAAAAAAATATCTTTCTTAATTTGACTTATCAGATGCACAAGCGGTCAAAGACAAACAAAGCCCACACCATTGGGTAGCACATTTGCATTTTTACAACCCACAAACTCAAAGAAAAACATGCAAACGAGCTACACTACCAACGCAGCACAACAACCATAACGACAAACTGGATGCTGGACAACTGATAACAAAAACATTTTGCAATTTGGGCCGACAATTAAATTCTCAGGACGGGTCATTTCACCACCACTCTTGAGCTATCGGCTTGACATTTTTCTAATTCGCCACCTGATTTTTGCTACACATGTTATGTCGTTCGCATCAAAATCTTTATTATTTTTAGTCATCGGCATCGGGCGGGCAAGCAACAAAATCCAAAACTGCAAAAATGCTCGCCGATATAAGGTACAGCTTTGCCGGGATGTTGAAAGGATTGGACGCACAGTTTTTATTTGTTGGCAAACTTAACAATGGCGAAATTTATAACAACAATAAGTTTGTTATAAATAAAGTAAAAATGCAGGTATACAATTTTGTTTTAAACTATCATTTTTAATCAGTATGATTAATTTAGATAAGCTTGCCAAAGTATGTTAACCAAAACTACTCATGGAAATTCAGCAGTTCGGTACCTGGCAGCGTTTTAAGGATGGGGATTTGATTATTGATTACGGCAAATACATTCGCATGATGCCCATTGTTATAAAGGGAACCATTAAGGTTTATAGGTTAGATGAGAAAGGAAACGAAATACTGCTATATTATTTATCCGGCAGCGAAAGTTGCACTATGGCATATAGTTGTTGTGTGGAAGCCAAAAAAAGTGAGGTAAAAGCAATCGCAGAGGATGATGTAGAACTGATAGCCATACCGCATGTAAAATTAGATGAATGGCTCTGTGTGTATCCTAGTTGGAAAAACTACATCATGCGCAGTTTTAATGAACGGTTTATCGAATTATTAAAATCAATTGAAAGTATCGCCTTTCATAAATTGGATGAACGCCTGATCTCTTATTTAAAAGAGAAACAACGACTAAGCGGCTCGAGTGTTAATAAAGCCTCCCACTACCTCATTGCTGATGAACTGTCAACCTAAAGAGTTGAAATATCCAGGCTATTAAAGTAACTGGAAAATGACAAGAAAATTATTTTATACTGGATTGAGATAAAATTGATGGGTGCTTTTGGTTAGACAGTTTTGTTAATTGCGAAATGTCATTTTTCATCACCGCAATTTATGTTTCGCTTTTGTATTCTCCTGTTTAAGATACATTTATGTCGCAAACTTTAATGAAATAAACAATTACAAAAACAAGGAAACCCTTTACTGATATACATTGAAAGGCTGTATAGTATTGGGCTTTATGTGAGTTTGGCAGTTTTTTTTTTGATGTAGATTGTACCAGCTACTTTCCGATACAAAAAGTAACGATGCCTGTATTCATTGATGTTTGAGAGGACGGGCAACAACAGGGCAACATGAAAACATAACCAAAAGAAGACAAGGATAAAATCTTTTCTAATTAAAAAACAGAAACTGTTTTGTAG
>JBBQTL010000293.1:0-6205 GCA_038213285.1 Chitinophagales bacterium | reverse complement strand
TATTTATCATCTACCTATTATCGCTCTCCCCCATCCAGAGTCCAGTATCTTGTATCTAGTATCCAGTATCCAGCATCCACTATCCAGTATCCAGTATCCAGCATCCACTATCCAGTATCCAGTATCCAGCATCCAATATCCAGCATCCAGCATCCAGCATCCACTATCCCCTGATCTTTTGTTTCAATCTTTTCCAAACCCGGTTCAGCCATGAGAATTTCGATTCACTATCATCAATCGCATACCCGTAACCATAACCATAGCCATAACCATACCCATACCCATATCCATACCCATACCCGTTGCCAAAGTTCCCAAGATGAATCCCCCGCTTTTTTACCCCGTTAAAAACGATACACATGTTATTGAACTTTTTTTGCTGGTTCAATTCGTTAATCATCTTGATAAATATCTTGGGCGTGCGGTCATGCCGGATTACGTACAAAGTAACATCCCCGTATTCTTTTAGCAACTGTGCATCGGTTACCGGGCCAATGGGGGCAGTATCTATAAATACAAAATCAAATTCCTTTTTAATATACTCCATCATTTGCCGGTAGGCCGGCCGGGCAATCAGTTCGGTAGGATTGGGCGGGATGGATCCGGCAGAAATAATAAATAAATTAGGAATGGATGTTTCGCGGATAATTTCTTCAATGGTGGCCGTTCCTACAACGTAATTGGAGATGCCCGGGTTGCGGTTTACATCCATTAACTTACTCAGTTTGGGTTTACGCAGGTCCATTTCCATCAGGGCCACTTTTTTACCGGTAAGGGTAAAACTGATGGCGAGATTGATGGCCATAAAGCTTTTTCCTTCACCGGAAATACTGGACGTAACGAGCAGGGTTTTATGTTCATCATCCAGCCCCATATAAGCAAGGTTTGTTCTTAACGCCCGGAACTGCTCTGCAATAACCGTTCTTTTACCTTCCAATATTACAATGGGCGTCCTGGTGCCAGCCTGTACAATTTCGCCCACAAAGGGTACGGTTGTTTTATCTTCTATATCATCCCGGAACAACACCTTGCTTTTAAACTGTTCCTTCAGCAACACCATAAATACAGCGGAAAGCAGTCCGAGTATAAAACCCGTAAGGTAGAAATTCTTCGCAACCGGTCTTACAGGACCATAAGAACTGGGTGTTTCCAGCACCCTTAAATCGGCCCCGGTGGAAGCGGAAGAAATGGCGGTTTCTTCCCGTTTCTGTAACAGATAGGAATAAATATTATTCTTAATCGACTGCTGCCGACTGATTTCGAGCAAGCCCCGCTCCTTTTGAGGTACAGATTTCAGTAAATCATTGTTCTTTCCAATATTATTATTAATGTCATTTCTAAGGGTGACGAGGTTATCTTTAATATTCGAAATATTCTCGAGTATATCGGTCTTTAACCTGGCAACCTTTTCCTTGCCCTTCAACACTGGTTCACTATTTTCGCCGGCTACCCGAACCGAACCCTCCAGGTCAAATTCCGCAGTGTACAAATTGCCAAGCAACCCACTCAACGTATTGTCCCCCACCATTGACAGGGATGGCACGGTTCCAGGCCTTTTGCCTTTATTCTGCACATAATACCGGATATCGTTTAATATCTCCAGTTGAAGGTTTACTTCTCCTTTTCTAATATCGAGTTCCCTTACTTTGGTAAGAAACAATTCTCCCTGGGTACCCACGCCGTATATTGACTGCCGGTTTTTGTATACCTCAATATTTACTTCCACACTGTCTAACTGGCTCATTACAAAATTGAGGCGGTCATCAATAAAATTAAGTGTCTTGGCCGCTATCTGATTCTTATCGTCAATCCCTTCGATATTGTACACTTCAAAAAGCCTTTTAAGAATATCACGGGCCTTTTCGGGTACGGGTGTTTCGAGCTTTACATCCAGCACGGTAGACGAAGCAGAAATAGGTGTTGCACCGAGGGAACCAATTATTTCGCCGGCTGCGGCCGAAACGGGCCGGATGATTACATAATAGTTTTTACCTACTACCCCTGTATTGTAGGCATTATTCATTACCATCCGGAACGAGGTATTCCCCAACAATATGGTACTGTCAAATTGAATGGTTTGCCCGTTTATCTGAACTTCCCTAATCATCCAATCAATCTTAAAGGGGAATTTTCCATAAGAATGGATGCTATCTTTTGCCAGGGCAACAAAACGGATTGGAGAATTTTGCCCATATAATTCCTCCAGTCTAACCTTGCCCTGGTTATATACCGTTGAATAAAGATCAAGGGTCTTTACAACCTCTTGCATCAGACCGGAGGAACGCAAAACCAGTATTTCATTTTCCACGATTTTTTTCTCACTGAAAATATTGAGGGCGTCCAATACTTTTGAATCGCCCGATCCCCTGTTCGGGTCTTTTAATAAAACCTTGGCTGTAGCTACATAAATCGGGATTTCTGCCCTTAAATAAATATAAGAAATACTCATGGATATGGGGATCGTGAGCGCAAACAGTGGCCAGAACGGCAGGTATTTTTGTATTATTTGTATAAATACATTCGTCTCCTGTTTTTCCTTAAAGAATTGCTGCTCGCTCATAAATGTGAATTACCAACCGGCTTTAACGGAAGATCCTGTCAATTAATAAAAATACAAAAGTAATACCTGATAAAACGGTGGTATAAAGCAGTTGGTTTCTTGTTCTTTTTTGTTCCGCATCAATTTTAGCTTCGTTGGGTTTTACCACCACAATATCATTTGGCTGCAGGTAATACCAGGGTGAAGTGAAAATAGAAGGATCCTCGAGGTTGAGGTGCTTTATCTCTTTGGTATTTTGTGTTTCCCGAATTATCATAATTTTATCCAGTTGGGCGTTTTGGGAAGTTCCACCGCCCTGGGCCAATACTTCAAGCAGGGCGATTTTTTCATCCGGCATGTCTACCATCTTTGACCCGGTTTCTCCCAAAACCGTTATGCGATGGTTGGCAAAACTGACCGTAATGATCGGGTCTTTCAGGTAGGGTAACAATTCCGTTTCTAATTTCGATTTTAATTGCTTCCTGGTAAGCCCTGATACGGCTACCTTACCCAGTTTATGAAGGTAGATATTACCATCCAGGTTTACCTGGAAACCCGATTTCCCTTCAACTCCACCTACTGATTTATTAAAAAGGACATCTTCTTCTGCACTCAGACTGGAAACAGAAATAGTTAATACATCGTTTTTTTGAATTTTTAGTTCGAAGTCAGCATTTACAAAGCCACGGATAATGGTGTCTGTCCGGATATCTTTAAAATAATAGGCGGGTTTAAATATTTTGCAGGAACTAAACAGGCTGGCTCCCAGGAACAACATTAAAAAGAGGGATAAAAGCTTTTCTATAACCAACACCCGGCGAAATTTATTTGTCATTTGTATCAAGAGTGGTTTATCATACCGGGTTAATAATTTCAATACCTCCATAAATGCTGCTATTCAATGAGTACGGTTGCCCGTCAACATTTTAATGAACCGCAAATTTCGTAAAATAAAGCATACAAACAATGAATGGGTTTATTTGGCATATTTGATTACCGGCCCTGGTAATGCCTTTCGTTTCAGCTATTACCTCTCTGAAATAAAAAAGGGATGATAGCAATATCATCCCTTTACCAATTACAATATTATAGATCAGGGCAATTTATTCAACTGCTTTTTTCTTTCATCCCTGATTTTCTTTATGCCATAGCCAATGCCAGCGGCTATCAATACAGTAACCCCGCCGTCAATTGGAAGATCTGGATCGTCAGCCGGATTACCTATTTGTGCTATTGAAAGCTGTGGTATAAAACAAAGCGCCATAACCACTGCAAAGGTGATGGTAAAAAACTGTATTTTTTTTTGCATCAGATTTTTTTATTGTTTCGGAAGGGATTGGTTTAAATTATTGGTACTGTTGCAAATTTATAATTGTTTTTTGGTTGATTCAGCTATCCGGCCACAAATTTTTATTATACCTGCATTTCCGGGACTAAAGTTTTACAGGAAAGGCGTATCAGAGAGGTGAGAGGTTGTTCAATTGGTACTGTGTCAGCTATTGCCCATTAACCTTTCACCATTCATATTATTTAAAGGTTCTCCTGTTTATCAGCCCTGTATGCTTATAGCAGGCCGAATTTGAAATAAGCTTGTTTGAAATTGAATCTTCTTAACTAAATTACATGGCCTGTTAATAATTACCCGTTCAATACATACCCATTATTCATGGTAAAAACCTTCGGTAGAATATTCCCTTACTGCTGTATTGCCGCTTTTATCCTGCATTGGGTGCTGGTATTAGTGCTCGCCTTACCTCCCCGGTTAAATAGCAAGATAACCGCTTTAAGTCCCCCCCGAATAAAGACCATGTTTAGCTCATGGCGACTATTTACGCCGCCCTATACATACCATCAGAGGCTTTATTTTATTATAAAAGATACGACCCGTAATGACAATACGGATACGCTGGAGGTACTGGAGCCACTTGCAAAGCAAAAACGGGCCAGTGCCCCCTTTAATCAAAAAGAATCTAACATAGACCACCTGGTTAATAACAACGCGTCAGGATTATTAAGAACGGTTTGGGAATATAAAAAAATACCCGGTGAAGCATTCCCCAGTTCCAGTGACGCCACCTATATATCCTCGACAATAGCCTCTGTCAAAAATAGCCGGAACTATCAATTATACTTAGCGACCCTTTATAATTATTGTAAGCTGGTATTAAAGGAACATCATATTTCCGAATCGGGCAAAGTTGTAAAAATTATCATTCGAAAAAAAATGATCCGGCCATTTAAAGATATCAACGATTTGAATGATAAACAACCTGAAATCCTTGTATTTGAAAACGCTTTTACCGCATTGAAACCATGACCGGTAACACAATACCATATTACATTAACAGGCTACAGCAGGAAAACTACAAGTCGTTTTACCTTGCTTTCTTAAGGGTCGCCATTAGTACCTGGTTCTTAAAGGAACTTTGTATCAATTGGTCGTCATTGGACATATTATATGGTACCGACTCATTTGTAGTACACAAACCTAATTTTATCAGCAGGCTCCCGGGTGGATTTGCAATGGCCAGGACGCATTTCTGGTGGCTGATCATCCCGTATATCGGAGTTCTCGGTCTGAATATCATGGGCATCGGCAGGTGGGTGACCGGATTGGCCCTTTTTATAATGGTGGATCTGCTTCAGAAAATGAATATGTCGGTCATTAACGGCGGAGATAAAATGGCTAAACTGATTTTGCTTTACCTGGTCATTGCTGATTCTTATCAATATTTTGCCTGGCAGAATAAGAAGAAGGAAGCGAATGAGAAGAAAAAAAAGTTACGAAACCTGCTGAGCAACCTGGCAGCACTTTCTATTATGCTCCAGCTTTGTGTTGCCTATTTTGCAACGGGCCTGGCAAAATTATATGATCCTTTATGGCAACAAGGCGAAGCTGTTTATTATGCCTTTTCAATGGAGCGATTTATGGGCACGCCTTTCAATCAGTACCTTGTACAAAACAAATGGCTGGTTATAGCGGCCACATACTTTGTATTGCTTTTTGAAATAGGTTTTCCCGTACTGATCTGGATCAAAAAATTGCGTGCGCCCTTACTCATAGCAGGTGTGTTGATGCATGTGGGCATTTATATTTTCCTGATGATCTATGGATTTCAAATTGTATTCCTGTTAATTTATGGTTTTTTTTTACCAAATGACAGGTTGCTAAGTTTCTTTAACAGGATCAATGTCTTTAACAGGATTGCAAGGATTAGGGGATGAACAGGATTGAGGAACTTCTTTAACAGGATGTATGGATTGCAGGAGTACAGGATTGAAGAAGGTCTTTAACAGGATGATCGGATTGAAGGAATACAGGTTTAGGAAACATCTTTAACAGGATGTATGGATTGCAGGAGATCAGGATTTATATTGTGTTGCCATCAGTCGGAAACAGGGCGTGTTGATTCGCTAACCTGTTACCATAATACCAGCCAACAAAGACACACCGGGTATCAATAAAAAACTCAAATATCTCTCCGTTAAAAGAAAAGATATTTGAGTTGAACTACCTTACTACCCTTTAGGGGATGGAGGTGGATGGGGGCGTTTATTTACTTCAATTTCCCCAATGCTTCTTTAATTCTCACCCAAGCCCTTTCGATATTTAACAAGCTGTTGGCAAATGAAAAACGTACGCAATTGGGTTCACCAAAGGCCGCG
>JBBQTL010000292.1:0-6249 GCA_038213285.1 Chitinophagales bacterium | reverse complement strand
TGAGGAACTTCTTTAACAGGATTGAGGAGATTGAAGGATGACAGGATTTGTGCTGTATTCGACAACAATAAATGTCGAACGCTTTATAGGGATAGCAGTATCAATAAAAAACTCAAATATCTGTTCGTTAAAAGAAAAGATATTTGAGTCGAACTGCTTTGCTTCCCTTTGGGGATTGGGCATTTGGGGCTGCCTTTTCTCCCCTTTGGGGATTGGGCATTTGGGGCTGCCTTTTCTCCCTTTGGGGATAGGGGCATTTGGGGCTGCCTTTTCTCCCCTTTAGGGGTTGGGGGGCATTTGAGGCCTGCCTTTACCCCCTTTAGGGTATAGGGGTTACTTCAATTTTCCCAATGCCTCTTTAATTCTCACCCATGCCCTTTCGATATTTACCATGCTGTTGGCAAATGAAAAACGTACGCAATTGGGTTCACCAAAGGCCTCTCCCATTACAGAAGAAACGTGTGCATTATTGAGCAGGTACATGGAAAAATCTGCTGAGTTCGTAATGTTATTGTCACCATCTGACTTTCCATAATAATAAGATACATCCGGGAAAATATAAAAAGCACCTTCGGGTTCTGAACATTTAAAACCAGGGATATCTTTTATCAATTCCATTACCCGTGCTCTCCTTCTTGTAAATTCTTCCGTCATTTCGAAGGAAGGCTTCAGGTCGGTAGTTAATGCCACCACAGCCGCTTTCTGCGTAATGGAACAGGTACCACTGGTAAACTGGCCCTGCAATTTTTCACAACCTTTTGCAATGTCGATATTGGCAGCAATATACCCAAGACGCCAACCGGTCATGGCAAAACCCTTGCTCAATCCATTGATGACAATTACCCGGTCTTTCAGGTCGCTGAACTGTGCAATGCTTTCATGCTTTCCTACAAAGTTGATGTACTCATAAATTTCGTCGGATATAATATAGAGGCCGGGATACTTTCTGAACACTACTGCCAGTGCCTCTAATTCTTCTTTACTGTATACTGCTCCCGAAGGATTACAGGGAGAAGAAAAAAGAAACAGTTTTGATTTAGGTGTAATGGCAGCTTCTAATTGGGCAGGGGTAACTTTAAAACCACTCTCTAATGAAGTATGTACTTCTACTACGGTGGCTCTTGCTATTTTAACGAGTTCCGAATAAGTTACCCAGTAAGGAGTTGGAATAATTACTTCCTCCCCTTCGTCTACTACGGCTAAGATGGCATTGGCAAGGCTCTGTTTGGCACCGGTAGAGGTAACAATATTTTCAGGTTTATAATCCAGGTTATTATCTCTTTTTAATTTACTGCATACCGCTTCCCTCAAATCAGCATAGCCGGCTACGGGGGTGTAATGACTAAAATTATCGTGGATGGCTTTTACAGCAGCATCCTTAATGTGCTGTGGCGTATCAAAATCGGGCTCTCCCAGGCTAAGGTCTATAACATCAATTCCCTTGGCTCTTAGTTCACGGCCCAGTTTGGCCATCTTTAATGTTTCGGGTTCGGCAAAACGGTCTAATAAAGAAGATAGTTGCATGTATTTTATTTTGAAGCGCAAAATTAAAAGAAAATGAAGTGCATTTGGTATTTTAATAAAACTATTTAAAGGAATGATTGAAATTTTTCTATTATTCTTTCAAATAGTTTTGATTTTGTGAAATATGCTGTATCAACATTGATAGGGTTAACCGGGAAATAAGGCGCTTCGATGGGTGCCAGTTACTAGTAAATATAATAACACAGCCCTATAGCAGAGTTATTCCAGTAAAATATTGCTTAGCTAAAATTATAAGTTTATGGTTATGCTGTTTATTGTTCGAAGAACTCCCCTTTAGGGCAATGTCATTTAGTTAAGAATTTAAATTGCCCCGTCCAACGCGGCGGACGGGGATTAAACTGGCAATAAAAAGTACGGCTTTAGCAGAAAGAATAATCTGGCTAAAGCCGGTAAGAGAATAATATCACTTATCACCGTGCGCCGCGGCGGACGGTGCAATTAAAAAAAGCTTGCTTAACTAAATAACATTGCCCTTTAGAGGACGGGGGTGGGTGGCGCATCATATTCAAAAATCAACGACGACAAATCAGGAAGGTGTTTTTTTTCCCTTTTCAATTCATGCTCATATATTACTTCCCCTAAATGCTTCATAAATGGAAATCCAATATCATCATAATTATATTTGTCATCATTTATAATTTCATCTTCATTGCAATAAATAGTGGCGGATAAAAAGAATTCTATCTTTTTATCAAGGTCTACGATATATGCCACATCCGTCAATTGACCGTATGCATCCCCCACTTTATTAAAAATGCGGATATTTTTTGGCAAGTCTCCTTTTTCTGAACCATAGAGCAAAAATTTACAATAGGCCGGCCAGTAAGCGGCTGTATCTGCTGAGTATGGAGGGTAAGTACTTTCAGTAGGTAACTGGCTCATATACTTCAATAAAAAATTCCGATCGTCTGCTGTAATATTAAACCGGCTGGCAGCAGTGACTTTATTGGGAAAAACAAGGCCGATCAGTATGGTATGGAGGTCTTCGAGGCTCATCCTGTTTTTGCTGGAAAAATCCATTGGTTCATTCACCAACTTATCCCCTTTATAAAATCCATTCCCGATGGAATCATTCCGTTGCTGGTATACCCGGGTATTGAATTTCATAGGTTGATCGTACAAAATATTGTTTTGGGCATCTAAAAATTTAACCGGGTTGGTATGGCGGTTTTCATCGGTAGTAAGCGGAATGCTTAACCGGTGCAATAACTGAACATCCCCATATCCTTTCTGATGCAATTGTTCATTGATATATTCCTGGCCCAAAAACTCGTAGAGGCGATTGAAAGCGTCGTTATCACTCACCATTAGTATCTTTTTAATATAGTGAGCAATGCCGGGCTTTCCATCCCGGGTAGTGGGATCGTTATAAACAGGTGTTTGTCCGCTGTAAGCCTGACCTGTTAACATAGTAGCATTCCGGTCCAATCCTTTTATCTTTAATTCGTTTAACTTTTGAAGCGCCAGTATACTTACCGGGAACTTTACAGTAGAGGCCGGATAAAAATAACGGGCAGCATTCAAATTAAAATAATAATGTTTCAATACGGCAATGCCATTGGCACCCTTATCTACCTTTGTATAGATTATTTGCACATTGCGGTTGTTCCTCTTTTGAAGAATGGAATCAAAATACTGCGGATATTGTTTCATCAAATCTTCCAAAAATGCATCGGTATGGGTACTATCTACCGGAATGGGGGTTGTAACAACTACAGGGATTTCTACAGCAGGAGCAGGCACTTTCTTGATCACCGAACAGGAGGACACAATTGACATGATAACAAGTATGGAGCAAAACCCCGGATTTTTTAAAACCATAGTAATGATTTACAATTTACAATAGATACAAGCACCCCCCTTTGGAAGAAAATAGCAGCTATTTTCCCCGTCTCCTTTACAAAATAATTGTTTTACAGGAAACGGGGTGCCCCTTCAAAAATATGTAATGCACATAAATAATCGCCCTATAATCTTCAATGAGTTTTTCCCCTATCTTTGCCAACTTCTAAAAAATTAACAAAGTAGCTACTAAAAGTAACCAATTATGAAATTGAAAGGCTTAGTTTGGTTTTTCGCCATTGCTTTAATTTTTATCTCCCTTTGGGAATTATCATATACCTGGGTGATTCGCAGTTATGAGGGTAAGGTAAAAGTACAGGCAGAAAGATATGTAAAATCTCAATTCCCCAATCTGAAAGGAGAAGACAAAGACCTGGTAGTAAAAAGCAGGATGCAAAGAATACTCGACAGCACAAGAGATAAAAGCATCTACCCGGTGATAGGTACCACCTATCAAAAGTGCAAAGAAAATGAATTGAAACTTGGTTTGGACCTGCAGGGTGGTATGAGCGTAACAATGGATGTTAGCCTGGAAGGTTTGCTGAAATCCATGAGTAATAACCCAAAAGATCCGGCACTGTTAAAAGCGATACAAACTGCCAAAACTCAAAAACTAACCAGTAATTCAGATTTCATCAGTTTGTTTACGGCTGCCTACAAAGAACAAAATCCCGGTACCAAAATGGCCTCGGTTTTTGCCGGTGCAGGAAAACAAATAAAAATAACTGACAGTGATGATAAGGTAACTGACCTAATCCGCACCACATCACAAGGCGCTATACAGGAAACTTATAAGATATTATTAAAGCGTATTGATAAATTCGGCCTTGCAAGCCCTACCATTAACCTGGATGAAAACAGGGGGGTAATCAATGTAGAACTGCCGGGCATTTCAGACAAAGCAAGGGTTAGAAAATTATTACAGGCCAGTGCCAACCTCCAGTTTTGGGAGGTGTACAATATCAGCGAACTGGCACCATCACTACAAACAGCCGATAAAGCGGTAAGTGATTATTTAAGCGGCATCAGCGCAACCGATACCTCTAAAAAAGACGCCGCAGATTCTGCGAAACTGGCAGCCAATCAAAATGCATTTTTCAAGGTAATTAACCCGATTGATGGCCAGCAGGATCCTAAAACGGGTAAAACTTTTTTTGGTGCGGCTGTTGGAAGTATCGCGTTAAAAGATACCGGCGTATTTAATTCGTACATGAGCCTTGAAGGCGTTAAGACTAGTTTACCTGCTGATGTGAAATTTTTATTAGGGGTAGAAGAAAAGGCGCCAAAAAGTGGCCTGCGTTATTATCCTTTGTATGCAATCAAAACTATACCGGGAACGGATAAAGCAAAATTAGAAGGGGAAGGCGTGGAAGAATCAAGCCAGAGTTTTGATGAAAGAGGTCGTCCATCTATTAAAATGCAAATGACCAGTATTGGTTCAAAAACATGGGCCAGGATGACTGCCGACAATACCAACCGCCCCATTGCAATTGTATTGGACGAAGTTGTTTATTCAGCCCCCAATGTAAATGGTCCAATTGAGGGAGGCAGCTCCGAAATTTCGGGCAGCTTTACAACTGAAGAAGCACAGGATTTGGCCAATATATTAAAATCTGGTAAAACCAATGCTCCCGCAAAAATTGTTGCTGAGCAGGTAGTTGGACCTACCCTTGGTAAGGCCGCGGTAAATGGCGGTATGATGGCTTTTGGAATTGCCTTTTTGGTGATATTTAGTTTAATGTTGATTTATTATAACAATGGCGGCTGGGTTGCCAATATATCACTGATATTAAACCTGCTGTTTACTATTGGTGTATTAAGCGCCATGGGCTTTACGCTAACTGCTGCCGGTATTGCCGGTTTGGTGTTAACCATTGGTATGGCGGTGGATACCAACGTAATTATTTTTGAAAGAATTAAAGAGGAACTAACCAAAGGTAAATCGTACCCGCAGGCAGTGAATGATGGTTACAGGCGTTCATTGGCTCCGGTTATTGATGCGCATGTTACTACCTTATTAACCGCGATTATCCTCGCCTATTTTGGCCTGGGGCCGGTACTTGGTTTCGCTACTACTCAAATCATCGGTATCCTGCTTTCATTATTCTGCGGAATTTTGGTGTCAAGGCTGATCACTGATTTTTATACCAACAAGAACCGTCACTTTAATTATTTTACCGGCATTTCAAAGCGTGTTTTCAAACATGCCAAATTTGAATTTATTAAATACAGGAAAATAGCCTATGGTATTTCTGTGGTAGTATTATTGCTGGGTGTTGGTTCCTTTATCAACGACTTCCATTACGGTGTTGAATTTAAAGGAGGCCGTAGTTATACCGTTGCATTCCCGCAATCGGTATCTAACGAATCTGTTCAGGACGACCTGCGGAAATCACTGCAGGGTGATTTCCCGATCATTAAAACCGTTGGGGATAATAAACATTTAAATATTACTACTTCTTACCTGATTGGACATGACAATGCGGATGATTCTGTACAAACACAATTGTATGAAGGATTAAAGAAAGTGTTGCCCAATATCAGTTACGAAGAGTTTTCTAAAAATCATATACAGAGTTCACAAACCATACAGCCAACTATTTCGGCTGACCTGAAAGCGGGCGCTATTAAAGCGATCATTTTCGGATTGCTGGCTATCTTCATTTATATCTTCATCCGTTTCCGCGACTGGAGATATTCGGTAGGTACGATTGTCTCGTTGCTGCATGACGTATTAGTTACGTTGGCCGTGTTCTCATTCTTTAAAAACATTGTACCATTCCCGCTTGAAATCGATCAGCATTTTATTGCTGCGGTACTTACGGTAATTGGTTTCAGTATGAATGATACTGTAATTGTATT
>JBBQTL010000291.1:0-6313 GCA_038213285.1 Chitinophagales bacterium | reverse complement strand
GCCGTTGTTGGTGTTCGTGTGGATGGCAGGCAGCGGTGGCACCACCAACAACTAGAAAAGTGATAACGATAAAATTGTACATCCAGTAAATGTTGTTGGTGAAAGCCAGGTTTCAAGGCTAACTGCACGAAAACCAACAACGGCGAAAAAATGAGCATCAGTAAATGTTGTTGGTGAAAGCCAGGCTTCAAGGCTAACTGCACGAACACCAACAACGGCGAAACCTCAAACGGCGAAACGTCCTCGGCCCTGCACAGGGCAAATGGAGAGACGTTGCTTTGAATAAATTTCCTTTGCCTTGCGCAGGCCTAAAGGACATTGCCGGGAATAAATAATGAAAATTGAAAAATGCCTTCTTAAAGCAACAACCCGGGACAGACAACAGCTACATCAGGTTAAATCACCATTTGCCTTCGGTATTCCAATGGACTTTTGTTATACAATTTCCTGAACAGCCGGTTAAAGTTGGACAAGTTTTTAAAGCCGGTTTCATAACAAATATCCAAAATAGACTGGTCCGTTTCTTTCAGTAGTTTACAGGCTTCATTTAACCGCATTTCAATTACAAAACCCAGGAAAGATTTTTGTGTTCTTGATTTAAAATACCGGCAAAATGCAGACTCTGAAAGATTCATCAGTGCAGCGGCATCACCGATGGTAATGTCATCTTTATAGTTAGCTACAGCGTATTCCAATACCTTGTGCATTTTCAAACTGTCACTTACATTGATGCCACTGATCGTGTTTACTGAGAGTGGTTGCAGTTCATTGGAAGCAGCCAGTATTCCGAATATTTCAATGAGGTGTTTCAGCCTTCCGGTTGTGCCGGCTTCCAGCATTTCAAATAATATGAACTTTATTTTTTTGTTGGTTTCACCAGTGACCATCAGGCCGTTCATGGAGAGCGAAAGTACCTGTCGCATACCGGTCATTTCGGGGCAATAAAAAAAATGAGTGCCTAAAAAATCTTCTAAGAATTGTATTACAACAGAACTTGGTTTTATGCTAGTCCCCGGTAGATAAAACGATTGATCCGCCATAAAAAGATGCGGAACGTTCTTTCCTATAAAAGCCATTTCTCCCTGATGGTATTCGGAGAAGCTGTTGCCAATAAATCTTTTCCCAAAGCCGGTTTCACAATACACCAGTTCATATTCTTCGTGAAAATGCCAGGGTGTTTCAAAGTAGGGCGAGGTGTAACGGTTTACAACAAACGAACTGCCTTGTGCCGGCGGAAGTTTTTGATAAAGGGCGTTTTTATTTGGTTGCTGACTTGTCAAAATAGTATCATTAAAAGTTGAAATGATGTGGTAAGCTACAATAAAGAGGGCTATTTTGCATCATAATTTGGAACTTATTTCCCTGAACGATATTATCCTGACTTGCTAATGTTACTTCAAAACAAAATTATAGTAATCATCGGTGGCACCACCGGTATCGGCTTATCAGCTGCAACCGCCTTTGTACGGGAGGGGGCCAAACTGATGCTGGTAGGCAGAAGTGAAAACAGTTGTAACCAGGCAAAAGCCTTGCTCGGTGACGCGGTTTCCATCTACCCCGGCGATGCTGTTGATCCTGCAACTGCCATTAACGCCATCAAAGCTTGCCTCAAACAATTCGGTGGGTTTGATGGCCTGTATCATGTAGCAGGTGGAAGTGGCCGTAAGTTTGGTGATGGGCCGCTGCATGAATTGACGCTCGAAGGCTGGAATAAAACACTGGAATTAAATCTTACCAGCCTGATGCTTTCGAACCAGGCAGCCATCAATACGTTCCGTCAGCGTGGTACTGGTGGAACAATTTTGAACATGAGTTCAGTGCTCGGATTTTCTCCCTCTCCCAAATATTTTGTAACACATGCTTATGCGGCTGCAAAATCCGCCGTGATTGGTTTTACTAAATCGATTGCTGCTTATTATGCAATAGATAATATCCGTGTTAACCTGCTGGCGCCCGCGTTGGTTGAAACACCTATGTCGGAGCGGGCCAGTAAGGATGAGACGATATTGAATTTTGTAAAAACAAAACAGCCATTGGATGGTGGCAGAAATGGAAAAGCGCAGGACCTCGATGGGGCAGCTATCTATTTTATGTCGGACGCATCCGGGTTTACCACGGCACAAACATTATATGTAGATGGTGGCTGGGAAGTTTCCGAAGGACAATACAACAACGATTAATATGAAACAAGCGATCGGTATAGACCTTGGCGGTACAAATGTAAAAGGCATCCTGCTGGATCAGCAGGGTAATATACTTCATCAGCACATCATTCCTACAAAGGATGAAGCCGATGGAAAATGGCGTGACAATGTTGTCGCAATAGTTGACCATCTAAAAAAATTATCTGTGGGGCCCGTTGATGTAATTGGCCTTTCCTGTCCCGGACTAACCAATGCAAAAAACACCTGTATCATTCAATTGCCAAAACGCCTGGAAGGCCTCATCAATTTCGACTGGGAAGACCTATTTAAAATAAAAACAGTTGTTATAAACGATGCCCATGCAGCATTAATTGCAGAGGCAAAATTTGGCGCATTGCAAGGATATAAAAATGCCGTGCTGCTAACCTTGGGTACCGGTGTAGGCGGTGGCATATTGATCAATGGGGAATTGTACCAGGGACAACACCAAATGGCCGGGCATTTCGGGCATACTTCTATCAATCCCCACGATGATGAATTAAGCATTATTGGCATGCCCGGGAGCCTCGAATATGCCATTGGCAATTATTCAATTGAACGCCGGTCACTGGGGCGCTATAAGTCAACCCTTGAGTTGGTGAATGGTTACCGGGAAAATAATCCTTTCGCTACCTGGCTATGGCTCGATAGTGTGCGTAAACTGTCGCTGAGTCTTGCCTCCATTGGCAATTCTTTATCACCCGAAGTGATTGTATTGGCAGGTGGAATTACACAAGCCGGTGACTGTTTGCTAAAGCCGTTAAAAGATTTTTTTTCCATGTACGAACAATGGCCCAGCGATAAAAATACCCCGGTATTATTGGCAAAATTCAGTGATTTGTCAGGCGCCATCGGGGCTGCCGCTTTTGCATTTAGTAAAATTTAAAAATCAACAATGAGTTATACAACAGATTATTTGAACAAATGCCAGGGCCTGGCAACAACGGTTGCTGCACAGGAAAGCAACATATTGGAAGTTGCTAAAATATTCTCGGCTTCCATCATTGCCGGCAGGATGGTGCATTTATTTGGAAGCGGGCATAGTCGAATTATGGTAGAAGAAATGTGGCCCCGCTATGGATCCTTTCCAGGCTTCAACCCCATCGTTGAATTATCACTTTCCTTTCACAACCTGGTGGTGGGTGCCAATGGACAACGGCAGGCGATGTTCCTGGAAAATGTTCCGGGATTCGCTGAACAGATCTTACGAAATTTTGATATCAATGAAACAGACTCAGCACTGATAATTTCCTCTTCAGGTTGCAATGTAGTGCCGATCGAACTCGCCGAATTGTTTCAACAAAAGAAAGTAAAAACGGTGGGCATCATTTCCAAATTACATTCAGAGGCAAGTACCAGCAAACGCCCTGATGGGAAAAAGCTACAGGACTTTTGTAATATCGTGTTGGATTCTGGCGCACCCGTTGGTGATGCCATGATAAAAATTGAAAACCTCGAAACACCTGTGGCGCCAGGTTCAACCATTGGATCCTGCATGCTGGTGAATTGCATCAAGGCAGAACTGGCAAACCTGTTAACACAACATGGGCATCCGCCAAAAGTGTTAACTGCCGGTGCTATCATAGGTGCTGAAAAGGCAACTGCATTGTTCCAGGCTGCTTATGATGAACATGCACATCGCTTGTCGAGGTTGTATAAAAAAGTAGGTATTCAAAGTTATGTGTCAAAAGAAAACTAAGAAGCTGTTTGAGCTAATTAGTTTGAATACCAGCAGAGGTGTTTCATAGCATCATCGTTGTGTCACTCCCTTGTACTGAATACCAATTGGCAACATTTTAGACAATATAACCATTAAGAAAATTAACTTAAACAGTTTCTAAGTATGTTTAAAAATATGCAAACCCTTCCAGCGGTTGATATACTGGTGATTGGCGCAGGCTCGTCTGGTTGTATGGCAGCACTGGCAGCGGCTACGGCAAAAAATTATAGTGTAATGCTGGTGGAAAGATATGGTTTTGCCGGAGGCACATCCACACAGATGCTGGATACCTTTTATGGTTTTTTTACACCCGGTGATACACCAAAAAAAATTGTTGGCGGCTTACCCGATACCGTAGTGCATGAGCTGGATCAACTGGGCGAAATTTTTTTACGACCCAATACTTACGGTGCAGGTACCGGGGTAAATTATAATCCTGAGCGGCTTAAAAATGTATGGGATAATTTATTACAGCAGGCAGGCGTACAACTTATGTTGCACACAGTGTTGATAGATGTGAATCAACAAAGCAATGGGGCATACGAATGTATCTTCTGGAACAAAGGGGGCTTTTGGAAGGCCAACCCCAAACGTGTTATTGATGCTTCCGGCGATGCGGATTTCTGTCACCTTGCCGGTTTCAAATACGAATTGGCAGGCGAGTTGGAACCTGCACAGAGTTTGACCACCACTTTTCGAATGGCGAATGTTGACCTGCAGGAATACGAACTGGCCGGGGGTAAAAAAATGCTGTCCGAAAAAATGCTTTCCACCACTCATCCATTGCCCCGCAAAGAAGGATCGGCCCATG
The DNA here is from genome assembly GCA_038213285.1 of Chitinophagales bacterium. Taxonomy (GTDB): domain Bacteria; phylum Bacteroidota; class Bacteroidia; order Chitinophagales; family Chitinophagaceae; genus Ferruginibacter. Next base: position 1,599 of record JBBQTL010000291.1, on the reverse strand, counting down.
CCATGAATATAGAAAAATGTATTGCAACCGTGGCAGTAAAAGTAGCCGGGCTAAACGCACTGGATGCTTCAGATTTAACACTGGCCGAAATAGAAGGTCGCCGCCAGTCATTTGTATTTGAACGATTTTTTAGGGATGAAGTGCCGGGATATAGCCACGCTAAGATCATCGGTTTATCCAACCAGGTGGGTGTGCGGGAAACCAGGCGGGTTTATGGCGAGCAGCGGCTTACAAAGGAAGACTGTATGTCGGCTGGTATTCCTTCAGACAGTGTATTGCTTTGCGGTGCGCCCATCGAAGATCACCGGGCAGGCAAAGGAGGCGAACAGGAAACGTTTTGGCAATACATTCCAAAGGGTGGGGTATATGGTGTGCCTTATGGAACACTGGTGCCTGCTGGCAGCGAAACTGTTTGGGTAACGGGCCGTTGTTTTTCAGCAACGCACGATGCACATGCATCCTGCCGGTCGATGGCGCAAACCATGGCCATGGGAACAGCAGTAGGAGTAGCTGTTATACAATCGCTTGACAATGATGAAGAGGCTGCTCAAATAAATACGTTCAAACTAAGAACAACTTTGCACCGGCAGGGTGCTATCCTCGAAACGCCTGGTTCAACGGCGTACACCGGCAAAAATGAATGGAACTTAAATTTTAAGGATTAGGTATATTAATAGCAAGTCACGGTTAGGCGTGGCCTTGAATAAAAAGTGCTAGAAATTTTACACATCAACCGTTAAGAAATCAAGGCTGTTTGAGCCGGCACAACCTTTAAATTATTAAACTCTTGCGGCGAGTTCCTTGATTTTAGGTTGATGAGGGAAATTTCAGCCTTTTTATTCACAGCCTTGATTTTTTTTGTTACTTTTTTGCATCAAGGCAAAAAAGTAAATATGGTGTAACTCAATACTGAATAGGCTTTGCGAAATAAATACTTAATCCTATAAATTTTAAATAATATGAGTTTTGCAAGAACGATACTGGGTGATATCATGGTAGAAAAAATGGGTGTCACTTACTCGCATGAGCACATCGTGATAGATGAATGTTATGCCACCATTGCAAACCCGGAATTTTTACTCAATGATCCGCAAAAAATCGCCCTGGAGCTGATCGGTTTAAAAAAACTCGGCTGCTCCACCATGGTAGACACCATGCCGGTGAATGCAGGCAGAAATATTTTAACTTCAGTGGCGATATCCAAACAGACCGGTATCAATATCATTATACCCACTGGTATACATTTGGAAATATACTACCCAAAAAGTCATTGGCGCTATCAATACTCCGCTGACCAGTTAACGCGTTTATTTGTTGCCGATATTGAGGAGGGAATAGACAAAAATGATTACAATGGCCCACTGGTAGATCGCTCGCCCCACAGGGCCGGTCTCATTAAACTGGCCACCGGTGATGAACCTTTTACAAAGCACCAGCAAAAAATATTTGAAGCTGTTGTAAACGCTCACCTGGAAACAGGAGCACCTATTTTAACGCATACCAACAACGGCAACCATGCCATCGCCCAGGCTGAACTATTTTATAAACTGGGTGCTAATCTCAGTCACGTAGTATTGTCACACGTAGACCGTAATAAGG
>JBBQTL010000290.1:0-6387 GCA_038213285.1 Chitinophagales bacterium | reverse complement strand
ACATTGTACGACCTGCTGGAATATGCCGCCCGAAAATTTACCAGTTCGGAAATCCAACTTAAAAATTGTTTACCAAACTGGATAAACAAAACAGGCTCACCAAAACTAAAAACGGTACTCCAAAAATATCTTGAAGTGGTGCAGGAACATACCAAACAAATGGAAGATTTTTTTGAGGAGGAAAACATACGCTCGTATAGCCTGAGCAACCGGATTATGCAAGCCTATATTGATGAGACCCAGGAAGCACTTTCCCTATGCAACGACATAGAAATAAGAAACGCCTGCCTGCTCGCCGGCATACAGTCCATCAATCATTACAAAATAAGCACTTATGGAACCGCAGCTTCATTTGCCAATACCCTGGGCATGGAAAACCATGCGGCTGTATTTCATTCCGCCGAGGTAAATGAAAAGCAGATTGATGACCGTTTATCGCAGTTGGCCGAATACGAAATAAATAGTAAAGCAAGGGCTCACCATTTAACGGAGCATCAGGCAAATTAATGGTGATCCAATAGCTATCGGATGGTCAATGGACAATCAATATCGTTGACTTAAGAAAATATTTTGTGCACCAGCATTTGCTTTTCATGTCATCATCCTTGCGTCGCACTCTTGTACGAATGAAGCTTTGGGCAACAATAAAATCAACAGTCTAAAGTAAACGACATTGAATGGTGAATGGACAATGGACAATAATCAATAACTCACAGATAACCTGTCATAAAATACTTTGTCATTTTAAAATTAAGATAAACACTATACTGGAACCTTGGGCAAAATGATGGTGTGGATGAAGCCGGGTTGCTAAAAACCAGGGTAATGCAATCCCAACATTTGAAACCTAAAAATGAGCATACTATGACGGGCCAACTAAGCAACACACAAATCAACAACATCCTCTCCAGCCAGGTAGTTGGAAGAATTGCCGGCTCAGCGGAGAACAAGCCATACATTGTACCGGTAACCTATCGCTTTGATGGCAAATACATTTATGGGCAAACCAATGAAGGCATGAAACTGGACATGTTTCGTAAAAACCCAGCGGTATGCTTTGAAGTAGACACCATGACGGACATGAGGAACTGGCAAAGTGTGGTAGTATTTGGAAAGTTTGAGGAGCTGGCAGGTGAGGAAGCAACGGTGGCAGAAAAGGTGTTATTTGAGCGCATATTTTCATTGATGACAAAAAGCGTCATCCATTCACAGGGGCATGAGATAAGTACCGAAGTTTGTGATAAAACCAGGAAGAAACAACTGTTCTACAGAATTCTTATTGATAATATCACCGGGCGTTTTGAAAAGCAACATTGATCGGTTTGATAGCCGTGCGATGACCGCAGTGTAATTATATCTATTGATTTTAAGAATCTTTATTAACCAATGAGGCAGAAATGCCGTTTGTAAAAATTGCAGCAACCAGGTATCATTAAGATAAAGGGTGCATTGTAAATCTGATAATTTTCGGATCTCTTTTTTAAATCTGGAGGGAACACCCCCCAAAGGCTAACTGCCCTGACTTTTTGCATTCACACACTAGTTACAGTTTTAATTGCACTCAAAATAAATACCTTGCCATTCGCCATAAAAAATTCAAATAATACTCTCCTGAAAAGCACGAATTATATATTCATTAACGCCGTGAGGTAAAAATTGATTAAATATGAAAAGCGATCAACAAATACAAAAAGATGTAATGGAAGAAATTAAATGGGCGCCTTTTTTGAAGCCATCAGAAATTGGGGTGGCCGTAAAGAATGGCATAGTAACCCTTTCGGGACAGGTAGATTCCTACTCAAAAAAAATTGCTGCTGAAAATGCCACTAAAAAAGTGGCCGGCGTAAAAGCCATCGCGGAAGATATTCAAATAGGTGTAACCTCAAACAGCAACAAGTCGGATACAGAGACAGCTGAAGCGGTATTCAATGCTTTAAAATGGCATAGTGGCGTTAAAGAAAATGAAATAAAAATAAAAGTGGAAGATGGCAATGTACGGCTGGATGGTGAGGTAGAGTGGGAATTTGAACGTACCTATGCGAAAAAGACGATTGAAAATATGGTTGGTGTTCGTTCTGTATTAAACCTGATCAGCGTAAAACCCAAAATTTCGCCATGGGCTATCAACCAAAAAATCAGTGCTGCTTTTCATAGAAGTGCTACTATTAACGCTGGCAAAATAACCACTGAAGTAACAGGTACAACTGTTACCCTCTACGGAACCGTGCGTTCATTTACAGAAATGGAAGATGCAATCAATGCTGCATGGAATGCACCCGGCGTAGCCAATGTAGTTTGCAGGATAGCCGTGGAATTGCCCGAACATTCTTTTGTAGATTAACAAGATCAGCAGGTATAAATATTATTCAAATAAAGGTACCGTATCCGCACAGGCTCTACCGGCTACGCCATAAAAAAACCGGGTCAATCCGGCAACTTTCATCAATATACTTTTGATAAAAATATTTTTGCTGAAAGTTTAAACAGGTAAAATATAATAAGGGTTAAAAAATTATATTTGAGGGGTATGCGAACCTTGAGTCCCGGGCTTTTCTATTTTTTATTGGCCGGCAAATATTACTGGCACCATCTTCTGCACAGCAATTATCTTTCAGTCACCTGGGTGTCAATAACGGGCTGTCGCAGGGAGTAAATAATTGCATCTGCAAAGATTCGAGGGGTTTTATCTGGATTAGTTCATTTGACGGACTTAACCGTTTTGACGGACTCAATTGCCGGATTTACAGGGAAACAGGCGCCGAAAAAACTTCAATCAAAGGAACCCTCTTTTTAAACATCCGGGAAGATAAGCGTGGCAACCTTTGGATTGGCAGCAACCAGGGTTTAAATTGCTACGACCGCCGCCTGGACAGGTTTGTGAACTACCAGATGCCTGGCCGTACCTTGGTAGACCAGTTCTTTTCCCCGTTTTATATTGATGATCAAAACAAGATATGGCTACAGTCGAGATCCGACCTTATATTGTTTGACCCTGCGGCTAAAAAATTTACGCTTCTACATACATTCCCGCAAACCGGCAGCCTGCTCGTTAAATCAAAACCCGCTTTACCATATCAGTCGTTGCAGGAAATTTATGTAGTAGTAAATAATACACCGGTTATAAATATTGCCGCCGTAAAAAACAATCTTTTTACCTGGCATGCCCCGGTCAATATCAGCCTCCCGGATATTGCAAGGGTCAATTATTTTTTACCGGATGGCACGGGCTCTTTCTGGCTGGCAACAAATGATGGTCTTTTTTTTCAACCGCACAAGCCAATACCTGCAGCCAGTTTTAAACAATAATAAAAAACTGGGTAACATTACAGCGCTTGATTTTGACAATAGCGGGAGATTGTGGACCGGTAGTCTGCAACAAGGACTTTATCTCACGGATACGGCGAGCCGAAAAGTATTGGAACAATATTACCCGGATAGCAGGAACCCCTACGGACTTACCGGACAGCAGGTGCTATATATTCATTCAGATGCACAAACCTATTTATAAGTAGCCTTCGGGGGGAAAGGAATAGATTATGTAAGCCCCGATAAATTTCGTTTCAATCATTATCTCACAAGGGAGATAGCGGCTGAAAAAGGAATAGACAATTTTATAAGGTCCATTGTGCAGGTGGCCACCAATGAAATATGGGTTGCCACACAATCTGGCGGCATTTTGGTGTTGAATGAAAAAAAGGAATTCATCCGGAGCATCCGGCAACCAATACCAGCTACTATTGAGCACCTGTATAAAGTTTCAGATGCCAACGTGTGGGCCGCCTCCTTCAACGGCCTTTTTAAAATAGATCCTTTAAGCGGGAAGGTGCTGCGAATAAACAATACTACAGCAAAAAACAATCCGCAACAAAACCAATGTAGTAAAACATTCCGGCGCATCCTCTGTATTGGTAAGCATGCACTTTTCCAACCAGTTGAAGGTGATCATCCAGGATAATGGCAGCGGAATTGATATGGAAAATATCAGGCCCTTTGCAATGGAATCGAAAATATGAAAAAAAGAATGGAAGAGATTGGAGGCACCATCATTTTCGAAAATACGAATGGAACGGCTATAACGATGCAGGTACCACTGCATAAAAACACATACCCCTAATTACCTATTTCAAAATAAAGCAGGACAAACTAACTTTGTTGGAATGGCGAAAATTAAAGTTGTAATCGTAGAATACCTGGAGGAAGTGGTAGAAGGGCTTAGCATATTTATGCAGCATGACGATACTATTCAACTGATGGCCGCCTATCGCAATGCGGAAGCTGCTTTGCTGGAGATTCCCTTGCTTTCACCCGATATTGTTATCATGTACATTAACCTGCCGGGTATGTCCGGTATTGAATGTGTGCGGCAGTTATCCCGTCAAAAACCGGATATCCAGTTCATGATGTTTACGGTGTACGAAAACAACGACCAGGTATTTGAGGCGCTAAAAGCCGGTGCCAGCGGATACCTGCTGAAAAAGACTTCCCCGGCCCGCATCGTGTATGCCATTAAAGACCTGCATAATGGAGGCTCCCCGATGAGCGCTACCATCGCCCGTAAACTGGTGGAAGTTTTCAACAACCAGCCACCAGGTAATTATGCTGCCGGGTCTTCGGCCTTGCTTACCAGCCGTGAGAATGAAGTATTACATTTTGTATCGGGGGGGTTATTTTATAAAGAAATTGCCGACCAGTTGAATCTTAGCTTTCATACCGTAAAACAACATATCCCAAATATTTATGAGAAGCTTCCTGTACAGAATAAACCGAAGCTATTAACAAGGCTTTTGGAGGTTCACATTGATTATTATCTTCAATTTTTCCCGGCCTGCATTCATCAGTCCCTGGATAATTGCTGGCAAAAAAGTATCCTTCGATTAAGAATTAAATATTCTGCCTGCAGTGCTTGTTTTAAAATCTTTAATCCGAAAGGTATTCTTTGTGGAGGATTTGAAATATACCGCATCACCCTGCCATGCAAATGAACAAATTGTTACATCCACTTAAAACGAATGTTATGAAAAAAACCATGCTGCCAATCTTATTAGCCCTGCTGCTGAGTAATTATCTGCAATCGCAAAATGTGGGCATCGGAACAACTACTCCACGTGGCCCGTTAAGTTTTCCACCCACCACAGGGCAAAAAATTATTTTATGGGATGATGGTAATATTGCAGGCAACAATTATGGTATAGGCGTGCAAGGCGGACAGCTACAGTTGCATACTTATTCCGCGGTGGATGACATTGTATTTGGCTATGGTAAAAGCACGGCATTCAACCAACGCATGGCTATTAAAAACAGCGGCGACATTGCACTCGACCTGAATGGCCGGATCACTTTACGCAATGGCACCAATCCGCTGGATCTCAATTATGGCAGTGGTTTATGGATGTACAAGGCCGACAATAGTGCTTTGCTCGGTTTTATGGGTGTTCAAAATAACCAGAACCTTGGCTTTTACGGTGGCCCTGCCGGATGGGGTTTTACATACGATGCGCTCAACAGCAGGGTTGGTATCGGCAACAGCAACCCGAATGCACCTTTGGCATTTGCCCCTTCACTGGGAAAGAAAATAACGCTTTACCCCGGGGCTACCGGTGACGTGGGATTTGGGGTGGCAGGAAACCGGCTCCAGATTTATAGCGATAATCCCAATGCAGATGTGGCCATTGGATATGATGCAGCCGGCACCTTTAATGAGCGGTTTGCAGTAAAAGCCAACGGCAGTATTGCGGTAAATGGCAACACCGGTGCGGCGGGCCAGGCCCTTACCAGCAATGGAAACGCTACTTCACCCACATGGTCCAATGCTACCCGCTTTATTTATGATAATAGCTTTAAGAAAATTTCCACGTCGTTCGCCAGTGTTGGTGGGGCAGGCAATCCCAGTAAGGTAATCGTTCCTAATTTATTTCAATCGGTAACGGTTACCGGCAAGGTAATGGCCATGGTAAGCTGGTCGTTTTCTGCCGGTTCAAATCCTTGCGCATTTTGTGGAGATGTTAATCTTTTTACTGCGGTAAAAATTAACGGCAACATTAGCCACCAGTTAATGCAGAGTATCGGCAATGGTTCAAACGATGTTCCCTCCGGTACTACCATATTCTTTCTTGATCCGGGTACTTACAATTTTGAAATAGAAGCTGCATGCTTCTCCAATAGTATTGTTGTATCTGTAGGTGGAAATGGCAACGGGCTAACGGCCAATTTGTGTGTTGTGCTTTTTCCGATGTAAAAACTTTAACCTGCATATTCTTTGTCGTTTAACCAGCTTGCCTGAAAACAGGAAAAATCAACACCACAAAAAACACCAACACTTTACCAGGCTTTATTGGCCGGAATAGCCAGTAGAGGAATTTTAGTATGATAGGCCATGTGTTTTGTTAT
>JBBQTL010000289.1:0-6429 GCA_038213285.1 Chitinophagales bacterium | reverse complement strand
CAATGAAGCAATGATCAGAATTTTAATTACGGGTGCTGTACAATGACTGCATTAATTAATTGTAAGATATTATGAACCGCTTTATCAGCCAGAAATTTCGATTTTATTCTTTTGTTTGTATAGCGTTGTTAGTGCTGGTGCATGGATATAATTTGAAGCAGGGATATTTACAACCATTTAGTACTGTTGATGAGGACCTAACTTTTACAACCTTTATAGAATATTTTTTGGCAAATGGAGCGCTTAGGTTTCGCATACCGATGTTGTTTATCATTTCAGGATATATTTTTGCCCTGCGGGATCATAAGCCTTATGGTGAACGAATCGGCAACCGGTTCAGAACCTTGATGATACCTTATTTTGCATGGAGTGCCATAGGTTTAATCATTACTTTTTTATTACAGCAATTTCCATTTACAGCACAACTGGTAAAGGCAGCCGATGTTGATCAGTTAGGAGATAACCGTCCTTATGCAGAAATTGGCTGGGGTGGTATACTCTACCGCTGGGCATTGGTTCCCGTTTCATTCCAGTTGTGGTTTATTCGAAGCCTGTTTGTTTATAACATGTTGTATCCTGTTATTAAGTGGGCAGTGTTGCGGTATCCCGCTATTTGGTTTAGTATTGCATTGCTGTTTTGGTTTCTTGGCTTTCAATTGATTTTCATTGAAGGGCAGGGCATATTGTTTTTTTCATTCGGAGTCTGGTTAAATAAAACAAATTACCCCATCGATAAAAAGCCGGAATGGTACAGTCATTATCTTGGCTGGTTATTCTTTATTGGAGTCAGCATTATCAAATCATTTATGGCTTTTGAATTAGAGCCAGGTAGTGCCGTTACTTTTTGGATACTGATTGTAATGCATGCCACTACCATACTTGCTGGTATTATTGCCGTATGGTATGGGGGTGATTATTTGGTGAGTTGGTGTATGCATAAAAAGTGGTTTGTATGGGCAACTTCTTTTTCGTTTATTATTTTTGGATTACATGTACCCGTCATTGAATACGTAACAATGTATTTATTTCATACCTGGAGCAGTTTCCCTTATCATCGTTTGTTGACGTACTTTGTTGCGCCGGTATTGGTGCTGGGTATTTGTGTTGTAGCAGGTGCCATTTTACGCTCCAGGTTACCTGGGGTTTATAAGATAATTACCGGTGGACGTGGTTTTTAGTGCATCCGGTTTCTGCCAAAGATTTATTTCCCAAGATTCCTTTATGTTTGCTATCAATGCACACACTGTATTGTATAAGACTTTCTTTGTTAGTGTGCATTACTTTTGTTGAACAAGTTTCCTCCTGTTTTACAAACTACAAAATCACATCTTTATGCTGTTGTAGATGCTCATCCCGTGCGATAATTTTGTACCTGTAAATATTTATTAATTATTAAAAATTATTATTATTAGAATGACAACGTTATTTAAGCATGGAAGAATGAGCTGTGCATTATTATTAGCAGCAATACTTTTTTTTACTTCCTGCAAAAAAGATAAAAGCGAAGAGACACTTGCAGGAAGCACGCAGAAGCTGGAAAAATTTTCGTTTGGCGATGAATTTTTAAGTTTTGTTTATTACCCGGATGGTACATTGAAACAAGCCGTGGTTAAAGATGACCTGGCATCGGGAGGCGCTGCAGCTACGTATAATATTTAGTACGATGCTCAAAAAAGAATGAGTGAAGTACATACCAGCGAGGGTGAAAAACTACTTCCTGTTTATGTAAACAATAAGCTGGAAAAGGTAGAAGTAAAGGATAATACCAACACATTGATTGGGCGCACCGAATATGTTTACAATGGCAATCAGGTAACAAGCGCAACAGTACGCACCACGTTATTAGGCCAACTGACTGATCTGATAAAATTTGACTTTACCTATAATGCAACAGGTAATCTCACCAGGACCAATTTGTTTTTTGTTAACCCTGTACGCAGCTACTTATACCTTCAGGCCATGTTGAATATGAGCACGATAACAAAGACAATCCCCTTACTTCGGTAAGCGAATTTCTAAAATTGGTTTGGTTCATTCCGTCAAAGAACAATGTTTTGAAAGAGATTCATAAAGATGAAAATTTAGTTCTGGAAGAAACGATGGAGTATACTTTTACTTATAATTCACGCAATTTGCCACAGGCTGGTACTGCAAAAAGGACAGTTCCGGGAAGCCCGGTTGAGAATTTCCCTTTGCAGGTAATTTATAAATAGGCATCCATCAACATTTCGCAGAGCGGCAATCAGCCACTTTGCGAAATGTTTAAAATTGACTCACATTATTATGTGGTTGCAATGTTGTGATTAAGCATTTAAATTTGTTGATGAAAAGTTGTTGTCATCCACGGTTAATTAAAATTGTATGATAAAATTGTTGCTATACGAGGATAATCCCCAGTTAAGAGAAGGTCTTACCATGCTCATCAGCGGTTCCGAAGGATTTGATGTACTGGCCGGATTTAAAAATTGCGATAACGTAGTGGATGAAGTAGAGGCCTTTAACCCGGATGTGATTTTAATGGATATTGATATGCCTGGGGTAAACGGTATAGAAGGGTTGAAAAGAATAAGGGCGGTGAACAGGGAGGTCAAAATATTAATGCTTACAGTATTTGATGACAATAAGAATATTTTTCAGGCAATTAGTAATGGGGCCAATGGTTATATTCTTAAAAAAACGCCACCCGGTAAACTGCTGGAATATATAGCAGAGGCGCAAACAGGTGGCGCCCCAATGACGGCTTCCATTGCTACCCAGGTGTTAAAAATGTTCTCCTCCATGAACAATGAAAAGGGCGAAGATTACAATTTATCTGACCGTGAAAAACAGGTACTTCAATTGTTGGTAGATGGGTATAGTTACAAAATGATCGCCGCAGGGATGTTTATTGCAATTGACACGGTTAGGAGCCATATAAAAAAAATATATGAGAAACTGCACGTGAATAGTAAAAGTGAAGCAGTTGCAAAAGCTTTTAAGGACAGGATCGTTTAGAATTTCAAGTGTTATTAAATAAGCTGTCTGTTATGGGGAATCGGGTATTAATCCACATATTTATGTGGTTGCCTGCTCCAATCGGGAGCGGTACATTTGCGTTCGAAAGTATTCAAAATATCATGAAACATACATTGAAGGATTGTAGCATATTATGTTTAACATTCCTTATGATCGCATTAGTTTTTCAAGGAGTTAATAACAACCCGGCGATGGCTAATCCGGGAGTAAAAGTATATCACATAACAATATGTGACGATGAAAAGAAAGTTCAGGAGGAGTATTACAATTTATCTTTTATAAAATTGATTGGCTTGATTTAGGTCATTTTCACATGATCAATGTATAAAAATTATGTTCATCCTTAAGTTATTTTCCATTAGGCTGGGTTCAATATAAAACTGTTTTTTTTTCTTTTTAGTGTTTAGGAGGCTACCGAAAGGTAGCCTGTTTGTTTCCGCCTTAATTGTCTTTAACCAAAACTTTCTAATCTGGTTGCTGGTTGCTTTCGGTGTATTTTTTGCTAAAACCAATATTTTTAGTAGCTTGTACCACGAAGTTTACTACTTCTCCCATATTTATTAACCATAAATTCTACAAAATGTCAAACATGTTAACAGCTTATTGCATGAAAACGAAAGAAAAAAACGTTCCCATGCAGGATGCGGTGATAACCAAAACAGCCCGCGGTGGATATATGGCCCAGGGCCATGACGGCAAGGGTAATAAAATGACCACGATGCTTGGTGAAGCGAGAGCTTTGGAAGCCGTTAAAGATGGAGTAGCTAAAAAAAGCTGGTAATTTTATAGCTGTAAATTATTAAGGCCATCCGTTGAGGATGGCCTTTTTTTGATTCAGTCAGATTGTTAGTTTAGCTTTTTTACCCATTCCACCGCTTTTTCTTTTCCCTCAAGGTCCTTTGCAATTACCTCTTCCAGCAATTGTTTTGCTGCCTGTTCATCGCCCGGTTTATTTCGCTTTAATAAAGTTAAGGCCTCTAAAAATTTACCACTATTAAAGCGAAGGGTGGTGTCGGATGCCAAAGATGAAAAATAAGCAAATGCTTTTTCATACGCTAAAAGCCGGAGAGATACAATCCCGGCATATTTTTTTGCAGTGCTGTTAGAACGGTTATTTTTTAGAAATGTTTCAAATTCCTGTTGTGCCTCTTTTAATTTACCGGAGTTGAATAAGTCAAGGGCTGATTGCAGGCTGTCCTTTGCACCCATCTCACTACCTAATGATTGAAAATTTTGCTGAATATATTGATCAGCCAGTTGAGCAGGCGAATTTTTGTCGCCGGTAATAAGCCATGTAGTAAGCATAACCGCCGCTACCACACTGGCTGCCGCCAGGTATCTCCATATTTTTTTGACTGGCGATTTTGTAACCTGTAATACTTTTCGTTGCTGGTAAATTTCTCTGAACTGCTGTTTTTTTTCCTGATCCACCTGTTCTTTAATAGCCCCATTGGCAGAAATATAAAAGGCTACTTTTTCTGCAAATGAAATATCATTGTTGATTCTTTGTGCAAACTGTTGTTTTTCTTCTTCAGTTGGTTGTCCTTTAAAATAATCTTCAATGTATTCCATCTCTTCCATTTTAGTCGTTTTTAATAATATATAATTGCCGCAATTTTCCCAGGCAACGCAGCCGGCTTGTTTTTACCACATCTGCGGTTTTGTATTCCATCGATACCGCAATTTCCTTATCGTTGAATCCATCTGCAAACATCGACAGTATTTTCCTGCAGTTATCGCCTAATTGTTTCAATTTGTTTCTCAGAATCTCCTGGTCGGTCTTTTCTATTAACTGCTGAACCACTGTTTTTGCAGAGTCGGCAATCATTCCCAACATATCCGAAATTGGCGCTGTTTGGTGGATGCTGCTCTTATTGGTCGTTTTTTTTCGGATGAGGTCAACACACTTGTTACTAAATATTCTGAAGAGATAGGTTTTAAGCTTAGATCTTTTTTCAAAAAGGCCCCTGGTTATATTATCAATAGCATTGAGGATGGTATCTGAATAGGCATCAAATGCCTCCTCTTCCGGAAGTGAATACCGGTTCATCCCTTCTTTTATAAAATAGGAATGGCGGTTGAAAAGCTCTTCTTCCGCTTTTCTTTTAAAACTGTTGTTTTGCTGAAGGCTTTTGATCAATTCCTCATCAGCCGTAATAATGGTGGGGTTATCAAAAGTCATATAAAAAATAAAGTATTATAGAAAGATAGTAAAAAATATATAAGTGACATGCATTTTTGTCACTTCCCGTTCTACTTTATTGACAACTTAATAATAGATTTGAAGTTATCATAGCTGCCCATAACAGCAATTAATATTAGCATCTTCATTCAAAACCAGCAACATTTTAGGCAGGCGAACAATGTGTTTTTCGGCTACTATTCTGCTAATGTCAACGATTATTTAGTTTCCAACTGGGAGAAACTCATACTTCGTTCGCAGGTTATTAATATTAGGCAGCTTATTATACCATTGCCTCCGTTACTTTACAGAATATGCGGAGATGGGCCTTTTTCAATCCGGCACAAGTGTTTATCAAAATCAGTTTTACCCCGGTTTGAAGCGTCCGGGCATTTAAACGGTATTGTTTCCTTCTTAAAACGCGGCTGTATTAAGGACCAGGTCTATTTTGAATTACTTTTTATCATTCATGGTAAAAAATAAATGGTGCGCCAGCTTATGTTTAACGTAGCACTCAAAACTATAAGGCCATTAAGTTCCATCATCCTACCCGGAGGTTGTAAAAAATAATAGTAAGTTTTGTTACCTAAATTCTTTGTACAACGACCAATCATTTTGAACATAAATTGGTACCAAATTAAATCCACAACAAACAATCACATTTAACAATCAAAACATGAAACCAATGAAAACAATTTTTTTATTAATGGTGGCGGGATATATTCCAGCCCTGTTGACAACAAATAGGGCTTCCGCTCAAAATACGGTTAGCCTTGAAATACTGGAGTCTCAAAAAAATGAGGTAGCCCTTGAAAAAGGAGTAAGACCCGTAAAAAACAATACCGTGAATATGGAGTCCATTAGTACCAGGGCAGTCAAGGCATTTGCCAAAACATATAAAAATGTAAGTGGCGAACAATGGGAAAAAATCCCTGATGGGTACACCGCCAAATTTATTTCGAATGGCGTAAGTAACCGCATTTACTTTGACGCTAAAGGAAACTGGAGTGGTAGTTTAAAAGGTTATGGCGAAGATAAATTACCAGATGATGTCAGGGATATCGTAAAGCGTTCGTACTACGATTACTCCATTACATATATTCAGGAAGTGGAGACTATTGACTCACAAGGTAAGCCAACGTATATTGTTCAAATGCAGGATGCGAATACACTTAAACAGGTAAGTGTTTATGAAGGGGAAATGACTACCTGGAAGGAATATAAAAGAGGGT
>JBBQTL010000288.1:0-6430 GCA_038213285.1 Chitinophagales bacterium | reverse complement strand
GGTGTAGAATTTCACAGAAAAGCCTCTTACATCCCTTGCCAGGTCGGTAGATCCCCTGGAGCCGGCGACAGTAGAGAAACGGACAAAAACGGGCGTCTTAACGTTGGTTTCATTAAAAAGCCGGGCCTTTGTATATTGGCCTATTGGTTCATACAATTCAAAAAAACCATGGGCCGCCGACCCCCGTGCATGCACAATTCTTTCCGGTATGCGTTCATGGTCAAAATGGTGAATTTTTTCCCGCAGAATAAAATCCTCAATCAGGGTTCCACCTCTTTCCCCGGCTTTTAAAGAGTTCTGGTTATCGTTTATTCTCAGGCCATGATTGGTGGTTAAAAACTGGCCGTCATCATATTTCTTTGCAGGCTCCAGGTCTGCCAGTTTCTTATCTTCAGCTACTTCTTTTGTTGCTTTACTTTTTGCCATAAAATTGTTTTTTGATATGATTGGGGTTAAGAGAATTATCCCGGGCCGGTAAGCTATGCAGTACAACAAAAACCAGGAAGCTCAGTTTTCTGCAACTTCCTGGATATTTAAACGAGGCCCGCATTTTCATATTTCAACATTAAACTAGGCCTCTTGCTCTTCTCCTTCATCTGCACCAGCAGCTTGCAGGTTAATTGAGCCTTCCGCTACTTCAGATAGTTTATCATCGGCTTCTTTTTCTTCGTTGAGCGTCTGTAACAATAATTCTGCCGCATCCATTTCACCTAAAATTTTCGCAAATGCACACAAAGTCCCATAAGTGGCAATTTCATAATGTTCTACTTTTTGCCCGGCAGCAATAATACCGGCATCTCTTACTACACCTTCTTCCGTAGATTCCATAATTTCACCGGCTTCTTTAATTAGACCTTCCATGGCCGCACACTTTTTGGCCTGCGGTTTTAGACCAAGAATATTGAATACTTCTTCCATCCGGGTAACCTGTTCCTGGGTTACTGCAAGATGGTCTGTTAAAGCAGCAACCAATTCTTCAGAAGTTGCCTTTTTTATCATTTTAGGAATCGCTTTAGTGAGCGCTTTTTCCGCCCAGTAAATGTCTTTCAAACTGTCCTGGAACAATTCACGTAATCCCGATGCCTGCGAATTGTTGGCGGATGTTTTCTGTGGTGCCGGTTTTTTAGATACAGCTTGTTTAGTAGCTGATTTTTCCATTGTTTTCATAAATCAAGTTTTAATTTTAAATGTTTTGAGATAGAAAAAGTGGCTTAAAAACAATGCCACATTATTTGCAATTGTTTTCAGTTCTTTTTAAGTTAATTGGGTAATCATTTCTACAATGGGAATTGTGCCAAATTGATTTTTGTTGAAATGTGTAATCAATTTTTTTTGAGTTAAATGGAAAGCATTAAAAAAGCATGACCGATACACCATGCTCTGCCGCCAACGCAGGCATCTCTCCAAAAAAGTTAATCAACTGAACGCTTTACAAAGAAGAAAGACAGTATAAATAAAACGATAAAAATATAAAATATAATTTTGGCAATTCCCTCTGCTGCAGTGGCTATACCGCCAAATCCTACTATTGCGGCAATAACGGCTACTACTAGGAAACTGACTGACCAACGCAACATAAGGGAAGGCTTTATGATGAATAATACTTTCAATAAATTAAAAACTATGCCAGTTATTTCCCTGTCGTAAATGGATGGTAGTTACAGATCAGAACTTATTTTGAACTAAAAAATATAATAGAAACTAACAAATCAAAACAAATAAAAGCGGGGTTTATCTGAATGGTTTGAATAGATCATTTTTAGGCACGGATGCCTGTACAACTTTTAAACATTGCCACAGGTCCTCGCCAATGATAAATTTTTGCTGTAGCTTTCTCATTCATTAAAAACCTGTGGCCATATATAAAATGTTTTTTTACACTATCCTGCTTTTATTTAGCACCCTGGGATTTAATAATAATGAGCCTATAAAAGCTCCTTCACAACATGAAATTATCAGTTGCCATCCCGGCGTAGATGAAGATGGTATGGTGGCGTTTGCAAACGACCCCGCATTTATAGCGATGCACTTATCGCCGCTGCCCATTCATTGTAAAGTACAGGGAGAAAGCATTAGTTTCCCTTCTCCCGATGGTGCGGATGCAAAAGGGTATATTGTTAAAGCAAAAAAGAAATCGAATAAATGGTTGTTTGTTTACCAGGAGTGGTGGGGGCTGAACGATTATGTAAAACGCCAGGCTGATATTTTTTACAATGATTTGGCCGGAGCAGTGAATGTGCTGGCCCTGGATATGTACGATGGTAAAGTAACTGCCGACCCTAAAGAAGCAGGGCAACTCATGCAAACTGTGGTGGAAACCCGTTTGGAAAATATTGTAAAAGCAGGAATGACTTATGCAGGAAAAAATGCAAAAATTGCCAATGTGGGCTGGTGCTTTGGTGGCGGATGGTCATTCAAATCGGCGCTTATAACAGGCAAGCATAATATCGGCAGTGTAATGTATTATGGTATGCCGGTAAAAGATGTAGAGAAATTAAAATCGCTCAATAGTGATGTACTGGTTTATTTGCCACTGAAAATTTTATTTCAAAACAGGTGATTGAAGAATTTGCAGCTAATATGAAAACTGCCGGCAAGGAGCTGAACTATAAGATTTTTGATGCACCACATGCTTTTGCTAATTCCAGCAATCCAAAATACGACGAAGCAAAAGCCAAAGAAGCTTACGCTATGGCGATGGCTTATTTGAAAGGCAAGTTCAAAGTTTCATAATACACATATAAGGAAATAGAATCTGCCTTAGCCGAAAGGGGGCTTATTTTTGGAATGACAGCATAAACGTTTGCAGCATTGCTGAAAGTGATGGGTCTGGTTTGGCAATCGCATTATGTGCCGTGTAATGCTTTCAGGCCCCGTCCCGGTACTTACACTTCAAAAAAGCCCCGTTCATTCATTTTAACCAATAATGCACAGCAGGATGGGGTGTAAACATTGCTGCAAGAAATATCAGCGTGGAAATATCGCAGTAGTTAAATTTGCCGGTAGTCTAGTCAGTCGCCAGGTTATTTAATCTGCTGGCGGGGCTGGTAAATCATCCAACAAAATAATTCAATGCACTATATCAAAAAGTCAGTCATATTAGTTTGTTTACTAACCCTGCTTTTTACAGTTTCCGTTTATTCACAAACATCTCCAAATGCTTTTATAAAAGGCAGAATTGTTGATTCGGTTTCTTTAGCTCCTTTGGCATTTGCCAGCATTCAAATTTACAGGAGTAATAATTTAAGCCTGGCAGATGGCAACCTCTCCTCAGATACCGGCAATTTTAACCTGGCCGTTAGCTACGGAAGCTATTTTGTAAAAGTTGAATTTATGGGGTATAAAACCTATACCTCTACGGTCTTTCTTCTTTCAAAGGAGACACCAATAGTTGAACTGGGCAATATACAACTTGTTCCGTTTGCCAATACATTGGACGAAGTGATCGTGCAGGCTGAAAAGAGTTCGATGCAATTAGCACTGGATAAAAAAATATTTAATGTAGGTAAAGACCTGGCCAATGCAGGCGGTTCAGCATCTGATATTTTAACGAATATTCCTTCTGTATCGGTGGACCCGGAAGGAAATGTAAAATTAAGGGGAAGCGATAATGTGCGCATTTTAATTGACGGCAAACCTTCCGGGCTTGTAAGCATAAAAGGAGGAAGCGGATTGCAGCAGTTGCAGGCGAGTATGGTTGACCGGGTAGAAATCATTACCAACCCATCTGCCCGCTACGAAGCAGAAGGCATGGCCGGAATCATCAACATTATTTTGAAAAAAGACAAGGGCCAGGGTTTTAATGGCTCGGTTGAATTGGTTACGGGCTATCCCACCAATTTAGGCGCTGCATTGAATTTTAATTACCGCCATAAAAAAATAAACTTCTTTGTCAATTATGGCATCGCTTACCGCAGGCAACCCGGCAAAGGGTCTATGTACCAGGAAGTGTATGGGTTGGATACCACCTTTATCTTACAGCAAGCTAACAAAGGATTGATCACAGGGTTTAATAATAATATCCGCGGCGGCCTGGATTATTATTTTACAGAAAAAAGCATTCTGACTGCATCTTACCTATACCGCCGAAGCAAGGGGAACAGGGCTACGGATATCAGGTACGAAGATTACCTGTTTAAAACTTCCAATTTAACCGGCATCACCAAACGCACGCAGGATGAAGATGAAACAGAACCTAACTCGGAGTATTCCGTAAACTACAAGAAATCCTTTGCCGGTAAGGGGCATGAACTGATTGCCGAAATAAAATATATAGACTATTGGGAAAACTCCGACCAGTTGTTTACGCAGCATACTTTTCAACTTAATGGAAATGAAGTTGCTTCAAAATCCATCCTCCAAAAATCAATCAATGACGAATTTGAAAAACAGTGGCTCCTCCAGCTTGATTATGTAAAACCCATTGGCTCAGATGGTAAATTTGAAACCGGGGTGAGAACCAGTTTCCGCAATATGGTGAATGATTATGTGGTAACCCAGCAGGATATAACGGGACAATTTGTTCCATTACCAGGGTTGGATAATATATTTGTATATGACGAAAATATTCATGCCGCTTATGGCATATTAGGCAACCAGCATAAAAAAATATCTTACCAGGCGGGGTTGCGTACTGAGTGGACGGATGTAAAAACCACCCTAAAGGAAACCAACCAGGTAAACCCAAGAAACTATGTCAGTCTTTTTCCCAGTGCACATTTTACATTAAAATTGCCCAAAGAAAATGCCATGCAATTAAGCTATAGCCGGAGGGTAAGACGACCTTTTTATAATGACTTAAGTCCCTTTGTTACCTTTTCTGACAGCAGGAATTTTTTTAGTGGCAATCCAGACCTCGAGCCGGAGTTTAGTAATGTGATTGAAGTGGGCCATATCAAATCTTTTGATAAAGGTTCATTTACATCTGCCATTTATTATCGTGGTACAAAAGGAAAAATCGACCGGATCAGAACGGTCAATAGCCTGGGCAATTCGGTTACCCGTACAGAAAACCTTCTATCGGAGAAAGCTTTTGGTGCAGAGTTTACCAGTGGATATGCGCTCTATAAATGGTGGAAACTCGATTTTAATTTTAATTTATTTCATGCCGATATTGATGGCAGTAATATAGTGCCCGATTATAAAGCCACCACCTACAGTTGGTTTGTAAGGCAAACGTCCCGGTTTACGTTTCCCCAGAATATTGACTTGCAAGTGAGGGCGAATTATGAAGCACCTCAAAAGACGGCCCAGGGTAAACGTAAGGCATTGTATTATGCTGATGTATCCCTGGGCAAAGATATTTTTAAAGGAAAAGGTACCCTCAATTTGAATGTGCTGGATGTATTCAATACCCGCAGGATGCGGTCGATTATCAATGGCAAAAATTTTTATTCAGAAGGAGATTATCAATTTAGGAGACGACAAACAAATCTTACCATTAGCTACCGTATCCGGCAAGCAAAATCTGCAAAGCCGAAAAAGTTGATTGATGACTCAGGCGGTGGTAGCTAAAGTATGCTACATATTGATTCAAAAAAACCAGGCTAAAATTAAACGTATAAAATTTAAAATTGGCATCCTGCTTTCGAAGGGGATGTATTTCAGTTTGTCGCTCCTTATTTAAGAACTTAGAATTAATAAATCGCCGTTAAGTCGTTAAGACGTTGAGTTATTAAAGAAATAATAACGACTGAACGCCTTAACGGCCCAAGGTAATGGCAGGATATAAAAAATAAAAGCAAATTAGAAACCTGGTTTGTTTAGCACCATCACTACGTTTAAAGAAGTTGTCATTTGTCTCTGAAGTTTTTTTTAATGGCTACGGAAATGATGCATTTTATTCACAGTCTCCCATTTTAATTTGGTTAACGGGGAATAAAAATCTCAGGTAAGGATTACCACCCCCTTTGCAACGAAAAATATTTGGCGGCTTTTTGAATATAATTCAATGAAGTGTCACAGGGTGAAGTATATAAAAATATGGCCGCCGCTTGTGGCAGACATATTGCCGTTATTGGTTGCTTTTACTATTTCTATCATATCGAAAAGCCTTGTGCGGCACGTTTAAAACGTACGATGAATTAAGAGCAAAAAGACTGAACTAAGGGAGGTAAACCAGGGATTACGGTAAGCTATATTTTTTGCATTGGAGGGTTCTGTAGATGTTGGTACATAATGTGCCATAGCCGGGGTAATGTTGCGGTGTGCAACATCCATTTTAAACTTTAATTATAAACATATGCAATGGCTTGGCAGAAGAGGTAGTTCAAATGTTGAAGATCGTCGTGGTCTTTCCGGTGGTGGTATTGCAACGGGTGGTGGAGTGATAGGTGTTATAATTTACCTGATCTACTCTTTTTTGGGAGGCGGTGATGTTGACCCTTCCAAAATACCACAGGTAATGCCTCAAACAAATAACAGATCCCTT
>JBBQTL010000287.1:0-6461 GCA_038213285.1 Chitinophagales bacterium | reverse complement strand
TACTGTGCCACCACTTTTCCCTCACCGCCTTCCCATGGATGAAAAATCCTCGTACTTAATAATCTCTTAGCCTGCAGGTACTGCCCTGACTGGTTAAGCAATGTGATTTTTTCGAGATAGAGATCATCCCTTTCCTGCATCTGTTCAGGATATCTTTCCAGGAACGCCAATCTTATTTCGACCCGGTAATTCAATATTTTATACAATTGATCCAGTTCCATTAACACTCTTGCATCTTTTGTATTTAATGCAAATGCCTCCTGCATCGCTTCCAAAGCTTTCTGGCTATTTTTTTCTTTGTTGTAGTAAGCCAGGCAAAGGTTCCGGTGAACCGTAGGGAAGGTTTTATCAATTGCTTTTGATCGCTCCCAACATTCGATGGCTTCCTTATATTGCCGTTTATCGTACCATAGATTTCCCAGGTAGTAAGGTGCTTTTGCATCAGCAGGATTCTTTTCAGTTGCATTTTGCAACACCAATACATCTTCAATCCTGTGAGGAAAGCAATAATCGGAATTAAACCGGGAGGCCATTTCAAAAAAGGAGAATGCCCGTTCATGTTCTGTCAACCGGGTATAACACCAACCAATGTAATAGGCCACCATGGGATAAACATTGCTGTTGTTTTCCATGTAAATCTCCAGTAATAAAATGGCCTCATTGTAAAACCCGGCGTGGATATAATCGAAGGCATATTCAATATAAGTTTGAACTCCCTGGTGGATGAATGAACGAATCTGGTTCTTAACAGCTTCCTCTTTTGTAATAAAATATTTTTCAACGTAACATCCATAATTAAACGGATCAATTGCAATGGAGTCTTCAATCAATTGCAAAGCTTTTTCGAGTGAGTGATCATACCGCAACAATACCACTTTTAAATGCCTGGCGGTATGACTATGATAATTACGGACCAGGGATTTTTCGATTAGTAATAATGCCTCATCGTAACAATGTTGTTTTGCTGCAATTCTTGCCAATGCAAGAAAACCGGAATCCTGCCATGCAGCATTCCAGGTAGCTTTGTACAATAATTCAGTTGCTTCTTCCAGCCGACTTTGCAAAAACAATAAATAACCTATATGATAAAATGGTTCTCCATCATAAGGGTTCGGATTTCGGCTGGTAATTGTTTGGATGGCTGTACGGAAATAGGGTTCAGCTGCCGCAAATCTACCCCTGCGCAACAACCACAGTCCCATAGCATTGTTGTTCCTGCTATCTGTAGGTTCACGACGCAGAGCTTCCAGGTAATAATCTGTTGCAACAAAAGTAGCATGCCGGTATTGCTCAATATGCAAACCATTCAAATATAACTCCTCGATACTATCAATTTCAGCCGGTAATTTGGCCGCAGTTGCAGCAGTTGGAATCGGATTTTTCTTTTCTGCCCCGGGTTGATAAGCTACCAACAATTTTCCTCCATCCGTATGCAACGTTATTTTTAACTGCAATGCATCATAACTTTTATTGATCAGTTCATGTTCAAAAATAACCGCAGGCGAAAGAGGTGTTGTTTGCTGCCAGATCAATTCTTCTTTGTGATACACACGAACAATGGCGTCGGGATGCTTAGCAGTTGCATATACTTTTAGTTGTATACTGTCAGCATTAATTTCCATGTTGAGCATGGCATCTTTCGTTGCATTTTTTACCATACCCAGTTTGGCGTAAGGCATAAAATACTGCTCAAATGTTTTTTCCTCGTTGGGCTGTATCCACGAAAAATCGGGCTGGTTATCGGTAAACATACCAGTCATCAATTCTATGTAAGGTCCGTCTTCATCTGTTAAATTCCTTTCCCATGCTTTTCCAAAATCACTATAGCCCCATGTCCATTGTTTTTTACCGGGCGAAACATGATGATTGGCCACGTGTAGTAAACCTGCCTGCGTATCATGTTCATAACCTCCCATAAAATCATACTTTGATTGGATGGCCATATAAGAAGTGGGTACCGGAATATTTTTATAGCGTGAAATATCCGTTCCTGGTGAATAATCTACTTTGTAATAAGTACCGGTAGCAATCGGAAAAGACGAAACATCCCGCTTACCATGATCAAACACAGCATTCACATCCGGCGGAAATACAGACTGGTAATGATCATTTACTTTTACGGCAGGGTTAGCCCACCATAAAAATGTTTGCGGAAACAAACTGCGGTTAAATAGTTTTCCTTTTATTTCGAGATATGCTTTGCCGGGATACAATGTAAAACCTGCCATCCCCTTCGTACGAAACATCTGCTCCACTTCATTTACCCAAATTGTTTTACTGCCATCTGCATGTTCTTCAATTGTATAATCAACCGGGCAATAAGTGCTGGGGCGATGGTGCTGCGGCCAGTTAAATTCAATGCCGCCTGAAATCCAGGGGCCAGTTAAGCCCACCAGTGCAGGCTTAATCACCTGGTTATAATAAATAAAATGACGGTTCCTTATTTTGTCATAAGCCATTTGAATACGCCCGCCCAACTCGGGCAGTACCATAATTTTTAAATATTCATTTTCGATATAAATTGCCTCATAAATTTTATCTTCCTTTTCATCCAGTATTTTTTCAATCACCGGGTGCGGGTACACCGTTCCACTGCTTCCCTGGTACACCCGTTTCTCCAAAAAAATCGGATTTTTTTCAGCAGCACCGACCCCATAAGTGGGAATGATAACATTTTCTTTCCAGGCTTTTACCGTATCCATGTTAATGTTTAATTTTTCTGAACAATGATAGTGAATGAACAATGCAAGGCTTCGTCCGGATGCAGCAGGATTAACCCGATACCATTGTTCAATGCATCGGGTATGCTTGTCTGCGGTTCAATGGCTAAGCTCTTCCTGTCGGGAGGAATATAGTATTGTGTGTATGGAAATCCCTTTTGTATCAGTTGAATACTGCTGCCATCGGTATCTTCTATTACCGTCGTATAACTTACCTGACCGTTGGGCATTTTAAAGCAATGATTTAATTCCAGGTTGCCGATCAATGTTGGCTGGAGGTAATTTCTTTGTTCTGCTGTTTCGCCTGTAGGTATCAAACGTTCATCGCATAAATACAAGGTGGAGGCAGGCAATTGAAGTTTACACTCATTTATTGTTCCGGTTATATTTAAATAAGGATGCCAACCATAACCAACAGGTGCCTGTTCTTTTCCATGATTGATAATAACCGAACTTACTTCCAGCGATTGCTGGCTTAAAACATATTCAACCTGTATTGTAAACTCAAACGGATAAAAGTTATCATTTTTTTTGAAATGATAAAAGAGGACAAGCTTACCTTTCGCTTCATCCATACTTTTTATTTCCATGGGTTTATTATAGATCAATCCATGCAGTGCATGTGGAAAACCCGAACTATCATTTTGCGGTAATTGGAATACCTGTTTATTCATTATATACCGGCCATTATCTACCCTGTTTACAAAGGGAAACATTTGGACGCCTGCATACAATTTCCTATTGCCGTTTGCCATATCTTCTCTATGAATTGATCCCCTCAATATTTCTTTGCCAGCTACAACAAAATCATTCAGTGCACCTCCATATCCAACCAGGATAGAGGCGTAACTTTTAGATGCCCGATGCTGAATTGTTACCGTTTCAATTCCTTCCAAAACTGTTTTTAAAATTTTATACACAATGCGATCGGTTTAATGTGGTTTATATAAAGTATCCATTTCTTCCAGCGTGCTACCTTTAGTTTCTTTTACTTTAAACTTTACAAACAAAAAACCAATAACGCATATTACTGCATAGATATAAAATGTTTTATCCTTAAACTTTTCAAACAAGACGGGAAATGAAAAGGTAAGTATGAAATAAGCAAGCCATAAACTGATGACAGCAACGGTGGTTGCAAGCGCCCTTACCTTATTCGGGAATATTTCAGCAATCAACACCCACACTACGGGGGCGAGTGAACTGGCATACAAACCAATAGCCGCCAGCAAAAACCAGGAAACATGTGGCGATCTGGCACCAATCAAGAGGGAAATCACAACATATAAAATTGCCAGGCCGGCAAGGCCAACCAGCATCAAAGGCTTTCGGCCCAGTTTATCGACCAATGCTATTGCCAGCAGTGTAAAGAAAAGGTTCACCATCCCAATGAAAACAGTTTGGAGCAACTGGTTATCTTTTGAAGCGCCGATGCTTTCAAAAATGGAAGTGGTATAATTAAAGACGACATTGATGCCGCAGAACTGCTGTAAAACAGCGAGACCAATACCAATTACTACAGCCGGTAAAACAGCCTTACTGAACAATGCTGAAAACCGAACTTTTGTACCGGATGAAAAACTGTTATCGATGGACTTAATCAACCCGGCTGCATAACTTGTTCCACCAATTTTTTGAAGTACCAATTCGGCTTCATTTTTCCGTCCCATCTTCATAAGCCAACGTGGACTTTCAGGAATCCACAATACGCCGACAAAAAACAAAATGGACGGTACTGCGCCCAATCCAAACATCCATCGCCATGCATCTGGTCCGTTGTTACGTAGTGCGTAATTCACCAGGTTAGTAATCAATATCCCTATTACAATCGTTAGTTGATTAATGGCCACCATTCTTCCCCTTACGGAGGCGGGTGCAATTTCTGCAATATACATGGGCGATAACATGGAAGCCATACCTACACCGATACCAGCAAAAAAACGGGCCATAATAAACCAGGGAATACTTCCGGAGGTTGCCATTACCAGGGAAGAGACAGCAAAAATGGACGCTGCTGTTAATAGTCCTTTTTTGCGGCCAAAATTTTCAGACAAGGTGCCTCCTATCAAACAACCAACAATAGCACCCAATGCAAGACTGCCGGTTGCAAACCCTTCCCAGTAGGCATCTAAACCAAACTGTTCTTTCAAAAAAGGAAGCGCACCAGATATCACTGCAAAATCAAACCCGAATAAATAACCACCCAAGGCAGATATAAATGAAATACCGGTGATATAGGAAGAGGAAAAATTTTTAGTCATAGCAACCGCTTTAGTAAAATATCGAGATTCAAAAGTGGTAATAAATTATTGCATTGGGAATAGCAGAAATTACGAAAAACATGGATAATTTTATGGCATGAGCATTTTAATGAAAAAGGAAGGGTTTATTGGGCAGCAATCCTTTGTTGTACCTGACAATATCTTAAAGGAAGCCGTTAAACATCCACTGTGCAGGGGGTTGTATATAACAGACATTGGCTATTATCCTGATGCCCGTTTTCATACCAGGGAGAGAAAGAAAGGTTGCCGGCAAAACATCCTTATTTATTGTATTAAAGGAGCTGGCAGTTACCAGGTAAACAACGAAAAATTTCAACTGCATGCCAATCAGTTTATCATTCTACCCGAAAAAAAACCACACCAGTACAGTGCTGACAAAGCAAATCCATGGACTATTTACTGGGTTCATTTTGCCGGGGAAAATGCCGTTGAACTTATCCGTTATCTCACCAAAGACGGATCCAATGAACCGATAACGGTTAGACTAAACGAGGAGCGTAACCTACTTTTCCAACGATTGCTGAACTTGTTGGAGATGGTGAACAATAGGAATAACCTGATAGATGCATTTTTATGTTTTCCATCCTATCTTACCAGTTTAAAACAAGTGGAAGTTAAATTGGCAGAGCAATCATCTGATCATAACCCGGTAGAACAATCCATTGCATGGATGAAAACAAAGCTTTCCAGTATGGTAAATTTGAAAATGCTCGCCGACCATGTTTCGCTTTCTGTTTCGCACTACGCCGCAATATTTCAGCAAAAAGCCCATAACTCGCCCATTAATTATTTTATTTTTTTAAAAATGCAGCATGCCTGTATGCTACTTGAAAACACAAAACTGTCCGTAAAACAAATTGCCGGAGAACTTGGATACAACGACCCATTTCATTTTTCAAGAACCTTTAAAAATGTAATGGGTATTTCTCCAAAAGTTTTTCGCAGCAGATGAAATCAATCTTGCTGAATAAATAATGTGTCTGGAAATTTATTTCGCCGCTAATTTTATAACTAATCAACAATTCATTTTAACCATTGGTTGAGTGAAAAAGAAAAAATCGGATTTTGCGTTTCAATCGGCTCACTACAAGGCGACTGGCGTGCAATAAAACTTAGATAACCAGCTTGTTTCGTTGGATGATCGGCAGCAATGGCTTTACGCCCATTTGTTGTTGCAGATATCCTTCGTTTGTAGTAGGAGCTGAGCGTATGTAAATCTGTTCTGTGTTATAATTAAGTAAGCTCACTTGCATTTTATCAAGTGTTTTGCGCAGTGATGTTTCTGTGAAGCCGGGTTTTGCTTTGTTGGCCTGTTGCAGCACAAAGTTTTGCAAAGCAAAAGCGATATAGCATAAACAGGTATGACCCTCTATTCTGCTGTCTGTCCAATGAAACATGGGTCTCGTTTCCAAATGAGACTTGAAGGTTCTAAAACTGTGTTCTATTTTATAAAGCTGTT
>JBBQTL010000286.1:0-6481 GCA_038213285.1 Chitinophagales bacterium | reverse complement strand
CAAAGGAACAGGCAGTGCATCCCAACCGCTACGGCCGGTCGCAAATAATGTCATGTCTTCAAATATATTTCCCTCACCATCAGAATAAAGTATGTAGGGGCTTTGTGTCAATTGCATCATAAAAGTTGTCAGTTGAAAGCTGGCAGACGGCAGAGAGAATACAATTTAATATCTGTATTCCAATTCCGGTAACTGTGCGCTCATTAAATGCTGAAGGCAAAATTCGTCAATTTGCTGCAGTTCCTCAATTTTTAAATTTTTTCTCCACCGAAAGTGTATTCTTTTGTTTCGGAAAGTTTCAATACAAATGGATTGAGAGGTGATATTGATCGATTTTATCTCAGGCCAGATAATTTCCATTTCCATCATAAAATTGGGAATGCTGACGCCTGTATGCTTTATGCTGATAGATTCTGAACACATAATCCTCCACTCCCTGGAAAATAAAAATAAATAGCCACCTGAAAGAAACAAATGCACCCAGCCGGATATTGTATGACCGTTTGAGATTAACGCAAAACCAATTCCCACAAATGTAATAGATTTAATAACCCGAAAAAATACGTTGAGGCCGGGAGATGTTACCATTAAAGATTTACACGGTACCAGCATCATATAAATTACAGCAGCAATGATCACCTGCAAATAGCAACTTAATTTATCCGCTACGTGTTGTTGCAAAGCATGCAGCCCGTTTATTAAAATGACAGAAGCACCAATACAATGAAATATCCCGGCAGATTTTTTTTATAATTCAAATGGAGGATATATTACGGGTAAAAGATATTGACCAGGCATGGGAAGTTTTTCGCTGATATGCAGATACCCTTTCATTCCATATTTTTTATCAAAAAACTGAAATCCTCTTACTTTCAACAAGTGTAATAGGAATGCAGACAAATTTTAATAAAATAATATATCCGAAAAACCAGTTCAAACGACCAACAATTATTTCGCTAATAAAAAACTTAAATCCCGAAGTTCTTAATATACTCCTTACAAAACTCATTAAAAATAAGTTCATCAACAGTTGAATTACAATCATCCACACTTACCTGTAATAGCCTGTTACTTTTAAAATCAAGGGTGAGTAAATTGTCTTTAAATACAATATTTGAAAATTCATTCCATTGGTAGGACGGGCTAGTCAATAGCTTTTTTATTCTGATTCCTTTATTTGTAAACTCAATGACAGGCTTCCTTACTAAAAATTTTATTAAGTAACCATACACCAACAATATTACAGCAAAAGCAACTGAATGTGTAGAAACAAAAAGAATAAATGCTGATATGGATAGTAAAATCAATTTATTGATTCTCAATTTTACCAATACCATTTTTATAAAAATTGCAAGAAAAAAAAGTACGCAAGAAGCTACCATGCTTAAATAATAGTAACCGTCGCTTCGGTATACGATCGCCGCAAGGGCAGCAAGGGCTAACATCGACCTCGTGATAATGATATCCAAATCGGGGCCATTATCTTTTATGAGGAAACTGTACATATTGACGATGACCATCCAGGAAAATGTTCACCAGATTTTTTTATAATATTGTTCCTCGCATATACTTAGTTACTTTCTGCTGAACTTAAAGATAAAACCTTTTCATTCTCTGCAACGGGATTGGAACTCATAAGCATGTTACACAATTTAAACAGGCACCTTGCTCCCACATTTTCGTCCCATTCATCATGACTTACGCCTACTTCATTCAAATCAAAACCAATCAATTGCCTGCCAGTTTCCAATAATTTTTTAAACAGGTAAAATATCTGCTCGGTTTCAAAACCACCCTGTACCGGTGTGCCGGTGTGCGGGCAAAGTTTTGGATCAAGGCCATCTATATCAAAACTGATATAAACTTTTTCAGGAAGATTAGCTATTATTTCATTCACCAGTTTTTGCCAGGTTTCCCCCTCGTAAAGCCGCTCTTTGATATCTTTATCAAAATATGTTTTAATACGATTATCACTTTTTTCAATATAGTCCCATTCCTCTTCACAGAAATCCCTGATACCAATTTGAACCAGTTTTTTCAATTGTGGAATTTCTTCCAAAGCATTGTACATTATAGAAGCGTGTGAATAATTAAAATTTTCATACGCCTTTCTCAAATCACAATGTGCATCTATTTGTAAAATGCCAAAATCACCATGTTTTTCCGCAATTGCCTTAAAATACCCCAGTGGAGTACTATGATCGCCACCAAGTAAACCTACCAGTTTGCCCGAATCCAATAACTCTTTGGTTTGCTGAAACACCCATTCATTCATATAAAGGCTTCCAACGTTTACCTCTTTCAGTGTTTTGCACATAAATTTATTATCCAGTACATTCTCGCCCTCTGCTATATAGTTAATATATAATTCAGCTTCTTTTCTCAGGTAATCACTTTTCATTAAAACTTTTCTATCTACCGGGCGCATAAAAAAACCTTGCTTCCAGGCGTCCTTTATCTCTGGATCAAACAGGTCCACCTGCAAACTTGCTTTAAACACATGTTCAGGGGCTCTTGCGGTGCCTGCATTGTAACTCACCGTTACTTCCCAGGGAACAGGCAAAATGATTAAACGGGCATCTTCTTCAGGAAAAGGTAAGCCGAAAACATTGTTATTGGGATTTCCAACTGTATTTGGGTCAAATTGTGAGAGGTCAGTCATTACTGTTTATTAAATGAAAATATGTAGTCCGGAGGCACCGGGAAAAATACCCGGTAAAGATACGCCACAGTTCAATAAAGGATGTAGTAATAACAGGAATTTTTCCAAAAGGTTACCATTTCAAAACACTTTATTCTTTTAAAATAAATGCCAGTCTGAAGTAATCATAACTTTCAAAAAAATTCATATATCCATTATTGCCCTTATTAAACCATTCCGAAATTAAATCTGTTATAAAACCGATGGCCTTCTATTCATATACAAAATCAAAAATTTGAAGGTTGATTTATTATACCTTTGCAGCATAAATTTATCGATACTATGAAAAAAACGCATATAGTTATATTGGTTGCCATTGCTATCGCAATAGGAACACTCATCATGATTTCCGTAGATTTCTCTACTTATGATACGATTGAATCAGCCAAACAGAAACAAGGCAAATTTGTACACCTGATAGCAAAACTGGATAAATCTGTACCAATGGATTATAATCCGGGCAAAAACCCTAATTATTTGTCATTTACCGCAATTGATAGTTTGGGAGGCAAGGCAAAGGTGGTATATCTTAATACAAAACCGGCTGAACTGGAACATAGTGAAAGAATAGTATTAAAGGGTAAAATGCAGGGGGATGTTTTTGAATGCAGTGATATTTTACTAAAATGCCCAAGTAAATACAAAGACGATAAAAAACAACTGGAAAAAACAGTGGTAGAAGCTAAATATTAGTTAAAACTTCCTGGTAGATAGTAAATATTTAGTCACCGATAAGTATGAAAATGTTCTTTCCTTAAACTTTATTTTACGATTGATACCAACCATTAATCTCCACTTTAAACAAAAAATAATAGCACCAGTTATAAAATAAAAAGAAATTATGCAATTTGAAGGAGAACACCTGTGGGTAGGTAAGACTGGTCACTTTTTTGTATTGGTAGCTTTCACCACTTCCCTGTTAAGCACCATCGCATATTTTATAGCTTCAAAAAAAAATAACCAGGCAGAAAAAATATCCTGGCTCAGGTTTGCACGAATTAGTTTTATATCGCAGACCGCTGCAGTATTGATCGTATTTTCAGCCATCTTTTATATTTGTTCCAATCATTTTATTGAATACCTCTTTGGCTATAAACACACTTCTAAAGAGTTGGAGTTTAAATACCTTTTCGCCTCTATTTGGGAAGACCAGAGTGGTAGCTTTTTATTATGGAGCATCTGGCATTGTGTTTTAGGAATTTTTCTTATAAAGAAAAGCAAGGAATGGGAAGCTCCGGTTATGTCGGTAGTAAGTTTGGCCCAGTTGTTTTTAGCTATGATGGTAATGGGAGTTTATATTTTTGGCACCAAAATCGGCAATAGCCCGTTTGTACTTACAAGGGATGAAATAGAAGGCCCCATTTTCAGTATGCCGAATTACCTTAGCATGATTAAAGATGGAGTGGGCCTAAATGTTTTATTACGTAATTACTGGATGGTAATACATCCGCCCGTATTGTTTTTAGGTTTCGCATCTACCATTGTTCCTTTTGCTTATGCCTATGCAGGTATTCAAACAAAACGTTATGGAGATTGGGTAAAGCCAGTAATCCCCTGGGCATTATTTAGTGCATGCGTGTTAGGAGTGGGAATAATGATGGGGGGCAAATGGGCATACGAATCTTTATCTTTTGGGGGCTATTGGGCATGGGATCCCGTTGAAAATGCGTCTTTGGTTCCCTGGCTGATATTAATCGCCGGGCTTCACACGATGGTCATTTACAAGGCAACCGGCCATTCATTAAGAGCCAGTTACCTATTCGCCATACTCACATTTGTTTTCATCCTGTATTCTACTTTTTTAACAAGGACAGGTGTATTGGGTGATACTTCGGTACATGCTTTTGCTGAGGCCGGAAGGCCCATGTTCAACCTGATCCGGATATTCTTATTTATTTTTTCCATACCGGCGTTGGTATTATTTTTTGTCAATTATAAAAAAATACCAACCGTGCATAAAGAAGAGGGTACCAATTCACGCGAATTCTGGATGTTTATTGGTTCGCTCGTTTTCTTCTTATCTGCAATGTTTATTATTGCCAAAACATCTACTCCGGTTATCAATGCTATTTTTGGCAGCAAACTGGCTCCACCCGAAGACATCGAGTTTTCCTATAATAAAGTAATTGTATTGGTTGCAATCATAATCGGTATTTTAAGTGCTATTACTCAATATTTTAAATACAAAAGCACCCCGGCCGGGTATACACTCAGGAAAATTGCCCTTCCCACATTGATAGCTGCAATTGTTACCACGCTGATCGTTGTATTCTATCCAATTACATATTATAAACAGGGACCTGGCTTTTTGGGTGCTGTGTACGTGGCTTTGTTTGCAACAATCTATGCAGTTGTCGCCAATGCCGGCTATATCTGGAGTGGACTAAATGGTAATATCAAATCTGCCGGCGGATCGGTTTCTCACCTTGGTTTTGCACTAATGATAGCCGGAATACTTATTTCATCCGGCAACAAAAAAGTGATCAGTGAAGAAAAATTCAAAGATTTTGAGATTCAAATGGGCATAGATCCGCTTACAAAAAAGCAGGATAACGCGGCTGAAAATATAAACCTGGTGCGACATGTGTCAAAAAAAATGGGGCCATACGATGTAACCTATTTAAACGATAGTACCGGTAAAGAAACAGGCAGGCGTTTCTATCACCTGGCTTTCGAAAAGAAGGACATTGCCACGAATGAGGTAAAAGAAGCCTTTACCCTTAGCCCGGACGTTTACCTGATGAAGGATAATAATATGAGCAGTAATCCGGACACCAGGAGTTATCTAACGCACGATGTGTTTACTTACATTTCTTACGCATTGAATCCGGACGCCAATAAAGACACCGGCAGTTTTAAAATAACGGACGTGGCCGAAGGCGATACCATTTTCTACTCAAAGGGCTTTATGGTACTTAACAGAGTAATCAAAAACCCAACGGAGAATAAGTTTAAAATACCGATAACAGGCCCATCTGTAATAGCTGATATCACCATTACAGCAACCGACAGTTCAAAATACAATGCCTCCCCTATGATTCTCATTGATAGTTTTGGCATTAATCAAATTGATGATACGGTATATGCACAAAATCTTTTTGTAAAGTTTGCGGGTATTACTT
Source organism: Chitinophagales bacterium (assembly GCA_038213285.1). GTDB lineage: Bacteria > Bacteroidota > Bacteroidia > Chitinophagales > Chitinophagaceae > Ferruginibacter. The sequence goes on along the minus strand of JBBQTL010000286.1, from coordinate 658 downwards.
CGGATCAAAAAAAGTTAAAGATCGGCGTAAAGGAATCGGATAAAATGATTGACTTTGTTACCTTAAAAGCTTACATTTTTCCATATATCAACCTGGTCTGGATTGGATTAATCATTATGGCCATCGGCCTGGTGATGGCTATGGTCCGCAGGGCCAATCTTTCCAAACCAATGAGTACTGTCGTATTGGTATTGGCGGCGGCAGGTTTATTTTATATGTTTCTATTGGCGAATGCTTAATTAGCAGTTAGAACATTTTATTTTATTAAAGTCTTCCTCCTGAACCAACAATATTTGATTACCGTATATTGATCAATTGTATTTATGCGTTGTACAATTATTATTAATTTAACTACACACTGTTGACATATATAGTAAATTTAGGTTCAAATGATCCGTTTGTTTAAATACAAAATATGCTGCTTTCTTCTTTTTGTTGTTTTTTTTGCAACAAATAAGCAACATTTGTATGCTCAACAATATGTGAACGATACAATACTTTCCTACGCAATCATCTATAACGGAGATACTATTGAGGCTAAAACATTGCCGGCTCTCGGACTGTACTCAAGGCTTACTGATCAGCAAATGAGGGACCGGGCGAAATGGACAAGACTTCGAAATGCCATTTATGTTACTTATCCTTATGCCAAACGTGC
>JBBQTL010000285.1:0-6541 GCA_038213285.1 Chitinophagales bacterium | reverse complement strand
CTGTACGGTCTTCATATCTATGATTGCTGTAAGAGTAGCTAATTTATATTTTACTGCAAAAGCGCGGGCCTCTGAAAGTTGTCCCTTCTGTTGCTCACCGTCGCCCATCACTACAAAAACTTTGTTAGGGTAATTCTGAAGTTTTGAAGCCAGCGCAAATCCACAACCTACTGATAATCCCTGCCCTAAACTGCCACTGCCCCATTCTACTCCCGGAACCTGGCAACTGGGGTGGCCTTCATAGATACTGGTCTTTTTTCTGAAACTTTCTATGGCTTCACTGATATCAAAAAAAAGGCAATTGCCTAACACAGCGTATACACCCGGAGAAGTATGGCCATGACTAATCACAATGCGGTCTCTATCTTCATCATATTGGTTATAGATTGTGCTATTGGCACATAACCATAACATGAGATACACATCTGCTGAAGATAAAGAACCCCCAATATGACCGGAGCCTGCCGTCAGGGTCATAGTGAGAATATCCTTCCTGATTTTCTTTGACAGTGCAATTATCTTATCCAATGTATTTGTTTGAATAATTTCAGCTTTGAAGTTTCTCAGCTTCTGCAGGTCTTTATCGTTTAGTAAAGAAATCATGTTAAGGAGTCATTTTTTTTTAGATATTCATCTATCGTTTCTTTACTATCAAGGATACCAATCTCCAATTGGATTTCTTTTTTTTCACCTGCCTTCAGGTATTCAGCCGTATGATTTTTAATGGTGGATTCTCTTCCAACCGGATTGCAGTTTCCTGGCTCCATTCCTAATACATATTCTGCTTCTGCCATCATTTTCCATTGTGAAAATGACGGTAGCTGTTCTTTATCGTATTTTATAAAAACATCAAAATCCAGCAATGGGTTAATGATTGCGCAATAAGCCATACCGGCTGCATCGGTATTTACATCATGAAAAAACAAGTGTTCAGGTTCATTTTTAAAAGGCGCCTGCATTTGCCGATACAATTCCTTTGTTTCTATTGAACGTTTGTTTGAAGGTGTAATGGTTTTTGAACTACAGGCGAAAAAACTATTTTCATCTATCACAGGATATCCAACATTGATGTGATACAGGATCATAATGAGTTGATCGTTTAAACTTTCATTTTCTATTATATCGTGAATTAAAAGAGATTTTGCTCCCAGCGATGAAGTAATGGTTCTTTTCAATACAAGGTTTTCTCCATGAAGCACCGCCTCTCTCATTCTGCCTGACACAGTCATTTTAAATTCGTCGCCTTCCCAGGTTTCATCAGCACAAACCTGGTCTGCCGCCATGTTTGCTATTCTTCCATGCAATCCAAAATGCTGATTACCCAGTACGGGGTGTTGCTCCTCTGATGCCGGGCCCACATTTGATAATCCGCAGGTGGTAAGTAATCCACCAAAAAAAGTACGCAGCCATTCTAAATTTTTTGCTTCATAATACACCGGAGAAACTATGCCTGTTTTAGAGATATAACCGAAGGGGATACCATTGTATTCCGCCCAGGCAATATCCATTCCACGGCCAGGCAACACTGTAAACGAAAGGCCTGAGCCTGTTTTTATATCAATTGCTTCAATGCCTTTTGCTTTTCCTTCAATGAAGGCATACCGCTTCAATCCTGCTATCTGAGACATATCGCCGATATGTTTCTGCAAAAAATCCCTGTCTTTTTTTAATGTGACATTGTTCAATTGCTAAATTTTATTAGTGTATTTGCGTACAGCTTAAAAAGCTTCTGCATGATAATGATTACTTCGTGGGTAGCGCTATATTAATAGTAAAATGACGGTTCAACTTTACACTAATACATTGACCATGCAATGGGAAAAGCAATATTTACGTATAAAAAAATTGGCATAACCTGCTCAATCCAATCGTTTAAAAACCGAAGTTACTTTTAAGCAGCTTTTTTAAAAACCATTATTTAACCCAATTATGACACTGTATTTTCCATAAGCGTTATACGGTCTTTTTGATAACACTGGCTTTGAACCTATAAAATTTTACTCCCCCGATGGCCTAATAAGCACAAAACAGAATCTATCTATGTGGATGAAGTATTCCCTTGGCAATAAAGATTTACAGCGCTGCTGGATGTGGTTGAGAATTAAACGAATTGACATAATTTATTATTAACGGCCCGTATTTCTGGTTAATTTTTACTTTCCATTACTACCGTTCTGAAAGGGTTGCCTTTCATTACCCAGGTCTTTACTGAATGCGGTTCTGTGTTTCATTTTTCTAACGCTACGCAAATGCAAAGCTGTACTTTTTTTGATTTTGCTTTATTGCTGGTGAATCTATTTCTTTGAAGTCGTATAAGCGTCTTTGGTTGTAATTTTTTTTAAAGTATATACTGGTATAAAGAAAACAATTTTATTTCTTGCTGCATTCCTATTATAGCGGTGTTTCATTTGCGACACAAACACAAGAATTAAGCGACATTTTTTGAAAATCCTACACTATTCTTCCAGTTCTTTGTTCAGTATATTCGTCATCATGAAAATAAAAAAACAGTTGGGCGTGCTTTTTACGGCCATAATGTACCTGCCTGTTACAATGTTTTCCCAACATCATCATGCGCATGAAGTTGCAACACCCGTTAATGTTGACCCACAGCCTTTTCTGGCGCAGGCTTTGCGGCTGCGGGAATCAATTATTTTTTTAGGAGGCTCTTTGTCTCCAACAGATGATAAAGCCCTGATTGCCTTACAGAACCAGTCTCATAGCCAGGAAACAGTTAAAAAAATACAGGAGATTCTCGATCCATATTGCATAGCTATTGTAAATATAAATCCGGAAGCAAGGGTAAAAGTACAACCTGGCCATGCCCCGGCAAAACTTGTGCAGGGGGGATGGACGACTTTTTTGGTTAAAGTTTACAACGATGCAGGAATCAATGCGCAGTTACAGGTGGAAAGTGTTAATGCGCTGCCGCCCATCCATCGTTCAACTCAACAACCGCAGGTCAAAAAAGAGGACCAGATATCACGGGGACAGGTTGATAACCGTTTTCTGGAAATACAGATGTATAGAAATAAGCCGCTAATGCCCAATTTATCGGGATTGAAACTTGAATATGCGGTGGTGCAGATTTACAGTAAAGATGCAGGAAAACGCGAAGTAGAATTAGGGTTTAATATCGGGCAGGGCAGCCAGGATATTGGTTTTCGAAACACAACCAATATTCTTTTTAATATCGCTGCTGCAATAAAAGTCAATTTATCTATTAAAGATGATGACGGATCACCGGCGGTAGCTTCTTTTTTTATAACGGATAGTATCGACCGGATACCGGGAAAATTTTCAGGATATTATCCGCTTCCTTCACGCAGGGTTGCAGCATTTGATGAATATCCTGATTTTTTCTTCCAAAAACAGGTGTATAGGCGTGATGGCGAATCAGTGCAATTGCCTCCCGGAAAATACCATGTTATTTACAAACGAGGGCCTGAATATATTTCGCAACAAAAAACATTGATTGTGCCAGATGGAAAAGATTCAATCATTGTGCCTTTCGCATTAAAAAGGTGGATCAATATGGCAAAATTAGGATGGTACAGCGCGGATCATCACGTGCATGGGGCAGGGTGCAGCCATTATGATAGCCCCGAGGAAGGGGTTCCGCCTGCATTCATGCTGAAACAGGCCATGGGAGAGGATCTCAACATTTCCGCAGTGCTTACCTGGGGTCCCAACTGGTATTACCAAAAGAATTTTTTTACAGGCAGGGATGATAAGCTTTCCACCAAAAAAAACATCATGCGCTATGATGTGGAAGTATCCGGCTTCCCTTCTTCACACGCGGGGCATATTGTTTTATTGAGATTAAAGGAAGATGATTATCCCGGCGCCACAACTATTGAACAGTGGCCCAGCTGGACCCTGCCCATATTAAAATGGGCGAAGGCGCAGGGTGGAGTTGTTGGGTACGCGCATTCGGGTTGGGGCCTGGAACCGATGGTGCCAACAAACGACCTTCCAAATTATATAACTCCCAAGATGGATAATATCGGAGCTAATGAATATATTGTTACGGTAACCCAGGATGCAGTTGATATTTATAGCCTGGGCGATACGCCGGCAAAATGGGAACTGAACATGTGGTACCACACCCTTAATTGCGGATTTAGAACAACGGCCAGTGGCGAAACGGATTTCCCTTGTATTACCGATCTGCGTGTAGGTATGAGCCGCAGTTATTATAAATCCTCCGGCTCTGTAAATTATGATGATTATGTTACAGCATTAAAAGAAGGACGCACCTATGTTTCAGAAGGAAATTCTCATATAATGGATTTTGCCATAAATGGCCAGGAAGTTGGAACCAAAGGAAGTGAAATAAAGCTAAAAGGAAAACAGCAATTAAAAATATCAGCGAATATAGCGGCTTATCTTCCTGAGAAAACGCTGGATTCAATACAGAAAGCGCAATTGATAACTTACTGGAACATAGAATGGGGAAGGTTAGGCGAATCGAGGAACGTGCAGGTTGAGCTGATAATAAATGGTAAGCCGGTGGATACGGTCGTTGTTTTGGCAGACGGAAAAATAAATAAATTAAATTTTGATTATGAGGTTGACCGTTCCTGCTGGGCAGCGTTGAGAGTATGGGGCAGTTCTCACTCAAACCCAATATTTATTTTGGTTGACAATAAACCCATACGGGAAAAAAGAAGTGCGCAATGGTGTAAAGATGCCGTGGACAAATGCTGGCAAATGAAATCGCCAGGTATGCGTAAAGAAGACAGGGCGGCGGCGAAGGAGGTGTATGATAAGGCCCGGATTATCTATGAAAAAATGATTGATTAAAAGTATTTATTGTCCGCATACGGCTTCGCAACCCAAAAAGTTTAATAAAATAGAGGATTAAAAGAGATGAATCTTTAGAAACCTCGAACCCTCATGAAACAATTTTCGGCACGTTTATTTACCGGTTCAGACACCCCTATTAAAGATAATTATAATGCGCTCAAAACTTGTTTTTAAATACACGCTCTTTTTATTAGCAGTTAACTTTAGTTGTATTTTGCCTTCAACTGCCCAACACACCGATACTTTATGGCTTAGAGATGTTGATTTTGCAAGATTTCTCCAGGACTGGAAAATAATGCCCAAATCATATCCGCTAATGCTTGCAGGTAGAGAATTTAAAAACAATTTAGCATCCCGTACCGAAGGGCTGCTAATATTTGAACTTAACTGGAATGCACAAAGTTTTCATGGCCTCGTAGGACTAGGGGATTCGACAAACAAAAATTGCAAAGTCGTTTTTACTGCGGTTGCTGATGGCAAACAAGTTTTTAAAAGTCCGGTTATGGAGTTGGGGTCAAAACCTGTAACTGTTGATGTCAATCTGAATGGTGTAAAGGACTTTTCACTGAGTATTGAAGACAATGGGGCGGGATTGTATAAGGACCAGGCCGTTTATGCAAATGCTTATATTTTATTCAAAGGGCCTAAACCAATCGCGTTTAACTTCAACCATATAAACAAACGACATATTCTTACTCCCCCGGAATCTCCGTATCCAAAAATAAACGGAGCGAAAGTTTTTGGTGTTCGTCCGGGCCATCCTTTTCTATTCAGAATTGCCGCTACTGGTAAAAGGCCTATGACTTTTGCATCAGAAAATTTGCCCAAAGGGCTTTCATTAGATACAGCAACAGGTATTATATCCGGAGTTCTTGAAAAAAAAGGAGAAACGTTTGTGACCCTGAAAGCGAAAAACGAACTGAATACGGCAACGCGGAAATTTAAGATTGTTGTGGGCGATATAATTGCCCTTACGCCTCCGATGGGATGGAATGGTTATAATCGTTTTGGAGACTTAATTAGCCAGGATATAGTAAAAACCGCAGTAGATGCGATGGTTAGTTCAGGACTAATTAACCACGGATGGACTTATATCAACATAGATGACAGTTGGTCAATTAAACCCGGATCTAATGATGCTTTGCGTGGAGGCGAACCACGCGATGCCAATGGCATGATCAATTCCAATAAGAAGTTCCTTAATATGAAAGAACTTACGGATTATATACATTCCAATGGTTTAAAAGCGGGATTATATTCATCACCCGGCAAGCTTACCTGTACCGGCTATACGGCCTCTTATCAGTTTGAAGAAAAGGATGCAAAACGTTGGGCAAATTGGGGGTTTGATTATATAAAGTATGACTATTGCCAATATGAACAAATTTCTAAAAGCCATTCGATTGAAGCCTTAAAAAAGCCCTATATCGGAATGCGGGATGCACTGAATAAAGTAGATCGCGATATCGTCTTCAGTTTATCTCAATATGGAATGGGAAATTCATGGGAGTGGGCAGGCCAAATTGGTGGAAACAGCTGGAGAACAACCGGGGATCTTATTGATACATGGAGTAGTTTATCTGAAACAGGTTTTACCCAGGCAGGGAAAGAAAAGTATGCAGGCCCAGGCCATTGGAACGATCCTGATATGCTGGTTGTTGGCTATGTTGGCTGGGGCGAATGGAAATATCCAACCCGTTTAACTGCAGATGAACAATATACCCATATCTCT
>JBBQTL010000284.1:0-6617 GCA_038213285.1 Chitinophagales bacterium | reverse complement strand
TGAGCCAACCCGGACAATTAATCTTACCCTAAAAAAACTGGAAAACATAAGAGGCGATAGAAATATGCTGAAGCAAGTATTTATAAACCTTATTTCAAATGCATTTAAATACACAGGTAAAAAGAAACAAGCAGTTATTGAGATCGGCTCTTATCATGAAAAAGCTAACTGTATTTATTATGTAAAAGATAATGGCGCGGGGTTTGACATGCAATATGCTGATAAATTATTTGGTGTATTTCAACGCCTGCACAGCAGTAATGAATTTGAAGGAACCGGTGTAGGGCTTGCAATTATTCACAAAATTATTTCAAAACATGGCGGTAAGGTTTGGGCAGAAGCTAAAGTTGACGAAGGCGCTTGCTTTTATATTTCATTGCCTGTTACAGCAAATAATCAATAATAGTAAACATTCATTTTATGCCAAACACAGACATTCAAATCCTCCTGGTAGAAGACAATAAATCAGACGCAATGCTAACCATCAGAGCGTTGAAAAAACATAACCTCGCCAACAACCTGGTTCATTTGATTGACGGTGCCCAGGCCCTGGACTTTATTTTTGGAAAAGGTGAATTTGAAGGTAGAAATATTAATGTGAAGCCAAAAGTAATATTCCTTGATTTAAAAATGCCAAAGGTAAGCGGGCTTGAAGTGCTGAAAATAATTAAGCGTGATGAGCGAACAATGTATATCCCTGTAGTAATGATGACCTCGTCAAAAGAAGAACAGGATATCGTAGAGAGTCATAAGTTGGGGGTTAACAGCTACGTTGTTAAGCCCGTTGACTTTGATAATTTTTCTAAGATTGTTTGCGACCTTGGCTTCTATTGGCTTTTAGTAAATACTCCGCCACAACAATAATAATTATGATTAAAACTACCGTGAGTGTTTCTAGGGTTTCAACCTTGCCAGTGATTGAAAACATTAACAGCAGTATAGAAAAAACAGGTAAAAAATTAAAAATTTTACATCTCGAAGATGTTAGTAGCGATGCTGTATTAATAAACAACCAATTAAAAAAAAGCAAACTGGATTATAAAATGCTGGTTGTGGATACAAAGGCTAAATTTATTAAAGAATTAAAAGATTTCACACCTGATATTATACTTTCTGACCATACTCTTCCCTCATTCAATTCACATGAAGCATTAATAATTCTTTATAAAACCATACCTAAAATCCCTTTCATAGTCGTTACTGCAACCATGTCTGATGAGTTTGCAGCAGATATGATTATAAGAGGAGCAGATGATTATATTATAAAAGACAGGCTTAACCGGTTGCCAACAGCCATTCAAAACGCTTTGGAAAAACATCGGCTGCAACACGAAAAAGAGGTTATTGTAGATGAGCTGATAAAAAGCGAAGCCCGTTTGAAACAGACCCAGGCCGTTGCTAATTTAGGCAGTTGGGAACTGGATTATTCAACAGGTGTTGCAATATGGTCTGATGAACAACTTAGCATTTACGGTCTTTCACTTGAAAACAATAAACAAACTTACACAACATGGACCTCATACATTCATCCTGACGACCTGGACTATGTATTGCAAAAAACCAATAAAACAAAAGCTACTGTAAATAATGCTGCTTTTTTTCATCGGATCATTAGAAGAGATGGCACAGTGAGGCATTTATACTCACAGACCAGGGTTAAGTTTAATAAAGAAGGGTTACCCATTGGCCTGTACGGGGTAACGCAGGACATAACCGAAAGAACGGAAGCAGAAGAATCCCTGAAAAAATCAGAAGCAAACCTGCAGGCCATTTTTGAAAATACTTCTGACGGTTTTATTCTTACTAATATTAATGGAATTATCAAATCTTTTAATACTAAAGCAAGAGATAGTATCCGGTTAAATACAGAGCAGGAAATAATTGTTGGCAGAAGCATTTATGACTTTCTTCCTGATTCAAGAAAAAAAATGTATAAGGATAATATTTCCAATGTGCTGTCAGGAAAAATATTGCAGTACGACTATCCTTATACCAGGAAAAGCGGAGAAACAAAGTGGTTTAGTTTTACGATTAACCCGGTTTATAATGCGGAAACGATTGAAGGCATTTCTATTACCTCAACAGATATTACGGAGCGGAAAAAAGCGGAAAAAAAATTAACGGAAAGTGAATTATTTAATAAAAGTATTCTTGCTTCATTAAGTTCGCATATTGCTGTTATAGATAATAAAGGAAATATTATAGCAGTTAACAAAGCCTGGGACGATTTTGGAAAAACCAATGGTGCTGACTCGTCATTGGAAGGAGGTTCTACAGGAAGCAACTATATCGGAGTTTGCCAAAGATCAATGGCTTCAGGAGACATTATAGCAGGGCAAACATTACAGGGAATCCAATCAGTATTTAATAAAGAAATAAAGAACTTCGAACTTGAATATCCGTGTCATTCTTTAAGCGAGCAGCGATGGTTCAATCTTTCGGTAATGAATTTTGGGGAAGACAACTCTAAAGTTGTGATATCACACCAAAATATTACCCAGCGAAAAATAGCCGAACAAAAATTACAAAAGAGTGAGTCAAGATTAAAAGAAGCGCAAGTTGTAGCTAATATTGGTAGCTGGGAAACAGATCTGCTAACCTTAGGTGTAATCTGGTCTGAGGAAACACACCATATTTTTGAAACAGATCCCCAAAAATTTCAAGTTACACATGAAACCTTTCTTGCTTTTACACATCCTGATGATTGTAATAAAGTAAACGCAGCTTTCGAAAATTCGTTAAACAGCCAGGCGGTCAATTCTGTTGAGCACAGGATCATTGCAACAAATGGTGAGGTAAAGCATGTAATAGAAAATTGGAAAATTTTTAGGGATGAGAAGGGACGCCCTGTTCGTGCAGCAGGAACCTGCCAGGATATAACTGAACGAAAAAAAGTAGAAGAAAAATTATTTCAGACTGAAAAGTACAATCGAAATCTGTTTGAACAAACCGTACTTGGTCTGGCACTTGCACGCATGGACGGAACCCTTGCAGATGTAAACGAAGCCTATGCGAAAATTATTGGCCGCTCCATTGAAGAAACCCTGAAGCTGACCTATTTGGAAATAACCCCTGAAAAATATCTTGACCAGGAAAGTAAAATTTTGGAAGAGCTTATGGTCACAGGTAAATTTATCAATTATGAAAAAGAATATATTCATAAGAACGGACATCTTGTGCCAGTAAAATTATCCGGAAATATTTTTGAAAAAGATGGAGAAAAATTTATTTGGTCGAGCGTTGAAGATATTACAGAACGCAAAAAAGCAGAAGAAGAAAACAGGTTTAAAGCCAATTTATTAAACACTATCGGGCAGGCGGTAATTGGAACAGATATGAATGGCGTTGTAAATTATTGGAACCGGGCAGCAGAAAATATTTATGGGTGGACAAAAGACGAGGCTTTAGGACAATATATAGTTGATCTAACCCCTTCTGAGGCCACCAATGAACAAGCAATCCAGATAATGGAAGAGCTAAAAAACGGGCAAACATGGTCGGGAGAATTTAAAGTGCGGAAAGAGGATGGAACTACTTTTCCTGCCATGGTTACCAATTCTCCAATTTATGATGAGCATAATAAATTATCCGGTATAATTGGAATTTCCTCTGATATTACTGAAATGAAAAAATTGGAAGCACTTTTAGAGAAAACTAACAGGCTTGCAGCAGTTGGTAGCTGGGAAATTGATGTATTAAAAGGAAACGTTTTTTGGTCAGACATTACAAAGGAAATATATGAAGTGGCTAAAGTTTACCTTCCGCACTCAGATGTGGGATTAAGTTATTTTAAAGATGGTATTCATAAAGAAATCATTAGCCAAAAAATACAGGAATGTATAGAAAATGGTACTCCATGGGATGAAGAATTGCAGATAACCACTTTTAAAGGGAATCATAAATGGGTGCGTACAATCGGTGAAGGAGAATTTTTAAACGGAAAATGTTTAAGGATACATGGAAGTTTCCAGGACATTGACAGCAGAAAAAAGGCTGAAATAGAAGTTCTAAAAGTGTATGAAGAAAAAAACGCTATTCTTGAAAGTATTGGCGATGCTTTTTTTGCAGTAGATAAAAATTCCATTGTTACTTACTGGAATAATAAAGCTGAAATAGTTACGACCAAAAGTCGGGATGAAGTAATTGGAAAGAATGTATGGGATGTATTTAATGGTTTACTGGATACAATTACCTTTAAAAATTACCAGGTTGCAATTAAAGAAAATAAGGAGCAACATTATGAAACTTTTTCTGAAAAACTAGGTAAATGGTTAGAAGTAAGCGCCTATCCTTCAAATAATGGGTTAACAGGATATTTTAAAGATATCACAGAACGTAAATTAGCCGAAAATGAAAGGATAAAAATAACCGCTGACCTGGTACAGCGCAACAAAGACCTTGAGCAATTCTCTTACATTATTTCGCACAACCTTCGTGCACCTGTAGCAAACATTATTGGTCTTTCCTCCATGCTTCAAAAAGATGATTTAGCAGATAATTTAAAAAATAAAATTAATGTCGGGCTTTCCACCTCGGTGAATAAACTGGACTACGTGATTAGAGACCTGAACAGTATTTTAACGGTTCGCCAGCAAGTGAACGAGAATAAACAAATTGTAATCTTCTCTGATCTTACTCACGACATTAAATTAAGTATTGACAGCTTAATTGTTGACAAGAACGCAACCATAGTTATTGACTTTTCTGAGGTGAATGAAATGCTCACGATAAAAAGTTATTTGTATAGTATATTCTATAACCTTATTTCAAATAGTTTAAAATATCAACAGCCCGGAATTGCACCCGTAATAGAAATTAAAAGCCAACAGTTAAATGATAGCATTATTTTATTTTTTAAGGATAACGGCCTCGGTATCAATCTTAGGAAACGAGGTGACCAGGTATTTGGTTTATACAAACGTTTTCACACGCAACAGGCAGAAGGCAAAGGAGTGGGATTGTACATGGTGAAAACGCAGGTGGAAGCTATTGGGGGCAACATCTCCCTATCTAGTGAAGTAAATAAGGGAACAGAATTTAAAATTGAATTTAAATGCTAAAAACAACGTCTAAGTAAAAATGCAAACATCAAATCGTTCTATGGTTGTTGATGACGATAACGTTACCAATTGCATTTGCAAATATGAAATTGGTAAACTATTTAATAAAGCGGAAATTAAATTATACACTAAGCCTGCAAAAGCTCTTGAAGCCAATAAAAAAGAATATGGCAAGGCGGGTACAAACATATCCAGGTTTTTTCTTCTTGAGGTCAATTTACCGTCTATATTGTTTCGTCATGCATAGATCAATGCGATAAAGACAAAGCGGTATTGAATGCATTTGTTCAGGATTTTACTCCAAGCCCCTCACAGTTGAAGTTATCAAACAAATATTTACCCTGTCGCGGTAGAACAAAGCGTTAAATGAGCAACTAAAAAAGGTAAAATTCTAACTACTATAAAATTTTGAAATTAACGGTAATATCATGAAAAAATCAATTCGCTTTATCCTCATTGATGATGATATGGTTAATAATTTTCTATCCAGTATATTTATTGAAGAGGCGGCAGGTAAATCTGAGATTCAATCCTTTGATAATCCTGAAAAAGGATTTGAGTATATTTATAACGAGTATTCAAAAAATGAGAACCCTACTGTGTTATTTCTGGACATCAATATGCCAACCTCATCTGGCTGGGACTTCCTGGATAAGTTTGAAAAGCTTGATGAGAAAATAAAAAAATGTTTTAAAATCTATATGCTTTCCTCTTCTGTAGATCCTGCCGATGAGCAGCGTGCCAGGGAGAATAAACATGTGGCTGGCTATGTTGATAAGCCCTTATCAGAGGAAATTGTAATGTCAATATTAGAAGAGTACAACATACTGGATTAAGAAAATATCTTCAACGATTCCTGCATCCATTAGCAGCCGCCTCTATCTCCTCTACTGCCAATAATATTTAAAGTAACAAAGATGACGTCGATACTATATGTGATTTGTACCACTAGTGGAATAAGTAATAGACAATTTTATTTTGTTTACAATAGTCTTGCTAGCTTACACCAATTTGCAGCCATGTGTTTATTCTGGCAAATTGTTGCTAACGGAATTCCCTGCAGGAAGAATGACGGACAGACTGTGGCTGTGAGCTTACTGCATTCAATGGGGTTTACCTGCAAAGCGCCAGAGGATTTATGATTTAAGTGTGGCAACAAACATGCACCGCGAATTTATTCTCAAAAGAATGCTTTTCTGATCTGCCGAAAAAATCAATACTGAGATTACCTGAGTCATTTTGCAACCAGGTAAATTCTGTATTGCGAATGTTACCTTTTAAATTGATAGCAGTTGGCATTCAGTGAGGGCTCAACTTAGAAGGCAGTCGAAAGATTTCATTCACCGCCTACCATCTATATGCTTTTAGGAATAACATCTTATCTCGAATATACTTACTGGTATGTCCGGAGATGCTTGTATGAATTCAATTTTCAACATTTTGGTGACTACCTCTTTTTGTAAACGAATGACATTGCGTGTTTGGTAATTATCTTTTTTGGTGTAAAGCACCGTACCATTTTCCTCTTTGATGATATAGTTGCGTACACAAAATGGC
>JBBQTL010000283.1:0-6623 GCA_038213285.1 Chitinophagales bacterium | reverse complement strand
TATTGAGTATTAAAATATAATTCCCTGTTGAAATCTCAATACCGGCGTTATTGGCCCTTGCAAAACCAGCGTTGTAATGCATGGGTAAAAATATTGTACCCGGGTATTTTGCCAATACCAACGCTTCGCAATCATCCACGGAGTCGTTATCCACCAATATTATTTCAAAACTGTGTTGAACTGTTTCGCAGTAAATACTCTCCATGCAATCCAGTACCAGTTGGGTGGATTTATAATTTACCAGGATGATTGAAAGATCCATGCTCATTTAATTTTCGAAATTTTACCGGCAGTTCCTACCGGGAAAAATCAGGCTGCTTTTTTTGTTTGCCTGAATAACAGGAATGCACAAATGAGCAGGGAGATCAATGAAATTATACCTGCAATTAAACTGAGCGTATTCCCCAGGTTGTAGGATGGTGGCGCAAAAGTGAACCTGATGGTATGGTTGCCTGCCGGCACATTTAAACCTCTTAAAGCATAATTCACCTTTACAATAGGCGTTTCCTTTTCATCGATATAGGCCTTCCAGCCATTGGGATAATAAATTTCACTGAACACCGCAAACTGGTTAGTAGCAGCCTTGCTCTGATAGGTAATATTATCATTAATATTTTTAACCAGTTGAATACTGGCGCTGCTATCAAACCCAGTCGTCCCGGATACCTTTGACTGCTCCCGCTTATCAATTACCACAGTATCCTTTGAATGCAGACTATCCAATGCCATCATTTCCTCATCTGCATTATTCACATATTTAAGCGCCTTTACAAACCATACCGGGCCGTTGGCACCTGGGTTCATTTGTGCAACTGGTTGATTATTCTGGCCGCCTACTATAAAATATTTTGTATTGAGCATATTGAATACTTCCATATTACCCTTGCTCAATTGGTGCTCAATTAAATCATTATAGAGACCAAGTTTGGCCGGACTATAACCTCCAACAGAATTGTGAAAATAGGAGGTACGGGAATCCTGGAACGGATCGCCACCAGCCTGGTCAAATACCCGGAAGTAGCCTGTATCGCTTTTTATTTGATTATCTGCAGCGGTTGGTGTAAAGCCGGATAAATAATCCTCCGGTGTGGCATACCTTGTTTTATTTAAATACCTGGATGATACGGTGATCAGGTCTATAAAAGAAATAAGTGCCAATAAACTGATAGCTGTTACCGGGTTGATTTTCTTTTTTACACCAAGCCAAATAATACCACCGCCCAATGCAAAGAAAATCACCAGCCTGAATAAGTCACTACCAAACAAGCCTTTTCTATCCTCTATCAAAGCTTTATTAAAACTACTGGCAAGCGTGTTTGCCTGGTTAGTCATTTCGGGCGTGAGTTGTTTGCCCTGGGCCATCGATTGAGACAGTTGTTCTGTAATAGATTTCTTTATCTCCTTCGTTTTCTCATTGGTGAAGGAAGACATGAAGTAAACTGCTGTCAATACCACCAGTACAGCGCCGCAACTGATAGCAGCATATTTTAATTTTTTAAACAAAAGGATTTGTTCCAGTTTTCCGTAAAAAATTTGATGCACGGCGAGCGAAGCGATCAGGGCAAAAGTAAATTGTGGAAGCACCATGGCCATGGATGGAGCCCTGAATTTATTGTAGGCTGGTAAATGGTCAAATAAAAAGTAATTAACTGCGGCAAAATTGCTGCCCCATGCCAGCACGATGCCGATGATCGTACCCGGAATTAACCAGCACAAATATTTTTTTGGAACAATAAAAAGCCCAATAATAAACAACATACAAATGATAGCGCCCAGGTAAACCGGGCCTGCTGTATTGGGTTGATCGCCCCAGTATGGCGACATGAAACGATAGAAATAATTGATGCCTTCGTTGGGTAATCCTGACTCCTGCAAAGCAGCAATTACTTTGCTGTTTTCTCCAAATTCAGCAGGGTCGTTACTGCTGCCTGAATAATTGGGTAATATAAAAGTGAGTGTTTCTTCTTTACCATAACTCCATTGAAAAGCATAATCTTTTTTTAATCCACCTTCGGAAAGATTTTCTTTTTTAACTCCTAAAGTAAGTTCGCTTCTGCCACCCCGCATGGTTTCTTTAGCATATTCTTTGGTAGGCAATAATATAACAGCGAATGTACAGGCACTGATGGCAATTGCCACGAACGCCAATGTAGCAGCACTTATCAAATGTTTAAAATCTTTAGTTTTAAATGTTTGAATTAAAAAACTAATCCCCAGGCAAACAAAAAGCAACATGAAATAATAGACTATCTGAACATGGTTTTGGTTAAAAAACATGTTAGTTGCAATTAAAGTAAGGGCAAAACCCCAGATATATTTACGCTGCATCAGTAAAATGAGGCCAGCCAATACTAGGGGAGCGTAGCCCATGGTAGCAAATTTTGTAACATGCCCCACCATGGTAATGATGGCGTTATAAGAAGCGAAGGAATATGCCAATGCACCCAATATTCCGATCCATGGCTTTAATTTAAAAACCTGGGTTAAAATATAAAAACAAATACACGATAAAAAGAAAAGGCTTGCCGGGGAAGGGAGAAAGAAGGTAAATAAACTATGCATCCAGCCAATTCCGATATTGTATTTGGCAGCAAATAATATTTGAAAAGTGGGCATACCACCAAACATGGAATTGGTCCATAATGGATAGGTACCATATTTTTCATAAAATTCGATGGATTGCTGCGTCATCCCTTTGCTACCCAACATATCATGTTGGCTCACCACCATTCCCTGGAATATGGGCAGGCAATAAACAACAGCGATAATTAGGAATATAGCCACCGCAATTGCATGTGGCAGAATGTTCTTAAAATTAAAATTCTTCATGAAGCGATTTGATAATGAGGCGGCAATTTAACGCAAAAAATCTAAACCCCATCACCACATGTCCCCTGAAGGGGGGTAAATGAATAGAATGAAAACCCAGATAGGTTTTTACTCCTCAATTTCTATTATACTCTTCGAATAATTCCCCTATAAGGAATGGGGGTGGACGGGGGCTGATTTCTTATTGACCTGCTCCCTGCATACTTTCCTGCATATTGCCCATCTCTCCTTTCATGTTCTTACGTTTCAATAATGACACATCAAACTTTCCAAAACGCCAGTTAAAATTGAGTCGCAGCAACTGCGGATCACGCCTACGATCAGTGGACTGAATAAAATAGATGGATTCAGTGTAGGTACTATTAAGCCGGGTACGGAAAATATCACTCATTTGCAAAGTCAAAGAAGCTGCATTATTTTTAAGGAAATCTTTGCGGATAGCGATATCAAATCCATAAAAGGGTTTGATGTAGCCCTGTGCTGAAGGCAGGTTTCCACCGCCAAACATCATTCCTCCTCCGCCTCCCCCCGGTTGTACAAGAGTTTTGGCCTGGTAATCACCACTTAACTGGATAGAATAGTTTTTGGGTAATTTAAAGCTATTATTAATTTTCAGGAACCAGCTTACCTGGTTATTATCAACACCACCTGGTAGGTTACCAGCTTTTAGGGTAACATTAAAAAGGTTCAGGTTACTGGTCAAATCCCACCATTTAGCAATCTTATTTCTTGAAGTAAATTCTAAACCGTATGTATAACTCTGCGAAGCATTGGCGTAGCTGGTAAATAAAACGGTATCAGGTTTCGCAGGTGCGTTGGGATTTTTTTCAGGGAACTGGTATCGTGCTATCAGGTCGTTGGTGTTTTTGAAGTAGATAGTTGAAAGCAGGTTGTGGCCTTTGCCAAGCTGATTTTGGTAAGATATTTCAAGCAAGTTAGTAAATTCTGGAACCAGGTTGGGATTACCTTTACTCAAGTTCAATGAATCCGTAAAATCAATAAACGGTATCAACTGAAAGAAGTTGGGCCGGTTTATTTTTCTTGAATAATTTAACTGCATGTCTTGCTTATCGGTCAACTTATAAGTAGCAAATGCACTTGGAAAAATACTAAAGGGGAATTCATTGGAAAATTTCTGACCGGTATTAATGAGTGTACCATCATATTTGGAACTTTCAATTCTCAAACCAAGCTGGTAACTGAATTTTTTAATCTGCTGCGAAAAAGTACCATAAGCTGCCAGCACCCGATCGGTAAATTGATAACTGTTGTTCAGTTGGGTAAGTGGTATTTGTTTACCTGTTGAAGGATCTTTTACAAAATTTTCATTGAAGCTATTAAAATCCCTAAGTGCAATCCTTGCCCCACCTTCAATTTTTGTGGTGGAAGTAATGGGATTGGAATAATCCGTTTGTGCAGTAAAAAATTTGGTGGTTCCACCGCCTAAAGAACTTTGGAAGATTAGTGGTATTTTCGGGTTGGTGTTAGGAAAAAAATATTGGGTGGAAACATCATTCTCATTGTCGTTTTTTCTGTAATTATAATTTACATCTGCCGTAATTTCCTTATTTGCTTTTGCGAAATTGTGTTTGAAACTCAGTGAGGATCCATAGTTCTTAAAGTTAAATTCACCAAAACTATTACGGAAGCCATAATCTGATATGGAGTAAGTAGGGTAGGCAGTATCCCTATTTACATTAATCAGATCGGTATTCTTAAATTGTCCTCTTACTATATTTCCTGAAATGCTGATGGTGTTGCGATTATCTATGAAATAATCGAACCCCATCCTTCCGAAACCAAAAAAGCCTTTTCCAATCGGGCCATTTTTTTGACTCAAATGTGCCACTGCATTATTAAAATAATCGGTACGGTCCGTGCTTGCCGTAGAAATAGATTTGCGAAAACCAAGCTGGGCGGCAGCAAAAAAGTTGATCTTTTGCTGTTTTATGTTAATATCACCACCGAAGCCTGGCCTGGCACGACTATCTATACTTGCCCGTATACTTCCGTTGTAACCTGCTTTGCGATTCTTTTTCATCACAATATTTAAAATACCTGCACCACCACCAGAGGCATCAAATTTTGCAGAAGGGTTGGTAATGATTTCCACGGTAGCAATTGCATCTGCAGGAATCTGCTCTAACGTCATAGTAGTTGGCCTGCCATCTACAAATATCTGTGGAGCCGCATTTCTCAGGGTAACATTACCATCAATATCCACATTAAGGCTTGGAACATTTTTCATTACATCTACAGCAGTACCTCCAACACTTGCAAGATTTTTTTCAACATTAAAAATTTTACGGTCAATACTCATTGTCAACAATGCTTTATCAGCCGTAACTGTTACTCCTTCCAGTTGTTGTGCATCCGTTTCCATCTTAATATTTCCAAGGTCTTTATCAACGGCACTCAACATACTGCTCATATCACCCGGTTTGGCTCCTGCCATATTCAACACAAATGCTGGTTTCTGTTCAATGCTTTTATAACCAATAGCTGTTATCACTAACTTATAAGAAGCCATTATGGGCAGATTCTCCAGGCTGAATTCTCCCCTTTTAGTAGTAAGCATCCCGGAAATAATTACGTCCTTCCTTTTTTTAGATACAGAATCAAATTTATTTTGGAGTAACTGAATAGATGCAGCAACTATTGGTTTATTGGTGTTGGCATCTATTACTTTGCCGTAAAAGTGTCCCATGTTCATATTTTGTCCGCCTGCCCTGGCAGCACCACCTCCTCCGGGAAACTGGGCTGACAAGTTAAGAGTTAATAGGAGCAAAAAAAACGATAAAGCAGTTCGGATGATTGTTTTCATTAATTATAAATATTTGTAAATGAATTGCGAAATGGTAAACCAAAGTTCCCTGAATAAGTTTAACTGTAACACCGGATTATTGATGAACGGTAGGATAACGTTGAGAAAAGGCCGTATATTTCAGATGTTGGTTAATTTGTAAGATAATAGTATAAAACCTGTATCAAACCGATGAGAAATCCAAACACTCCACCAATAATCTCGAGGAATTTGAATTCTTTTTTGGTGATCTGGTCTAAAATATTTTCCAGTTTTTCTGATGAAAAGCCAATCACTTTTTCTGTAACTATTTTTTCAAGATCAAGATCGTGTTCCAGTTTGTTCATATAGCTTTTCATTAAAACCGGGAACAATGCCTCTAATTCTACCAGAAAGGCTTCCTTAAATTGTAAAATTGTTTTTTCTCCCAACATCATCCCTAACATTGGAAATACCTCTTTTAATTTGAAACGCATAAAATTATCAATATGCGCTTCAATGTCTGGGCGTAATTTCTGTAAATTGTCGGGATTGGTTACCTTTTCTTCAATTTCGCTAAATGATAGTAACTCTTTACTAACAACCTGTCCGAGCTTCTCTGCTATCAATCGTTGATTTTTAGGAAAAATGCCATGTAGTTTTAGTCCCATGAAATGGATTGGCCTTCGTGGATGGAAAAGCATTTTTATTGCCACCCAGGTAGTGATCCAACCATTGAAAGCCGCAAGTAAAACGGTAAAAAGAAATCCGGTGATGTCCATATTGTATTTTGGGCTGCAAAGAAAGGAAATAAAAAAGTATTTTAAATGTAATTTTGTTCAGGAAATGTTTTTTGTTATTTTTGCCATCCTCCTGATAATTATCGGGGTAAAAAACGGTAGTCGTAGCTCAGTTGGTTAGAGCATCAGATTGTGATTCTGAGGGTCGGGGGTTCGAGCCCCCTCGATTACCCACCGAAAGAGTTCTGCATAATGCAGAGCTCTTTTTTATG
>JBBQTL010000282.1:0-6632 GCA_038213285.1 Chitinophagales bacterium | reverse complement strand
CCGGTTGCGTCTGGTCCCAATGACCATCAAACCAAATACCGGCGATGGTGCCATAGTTGGTTAATAATTCAGTTAACTGGTTCTTCATAAACTGAAGGTAACTGGCATAATTTCCATGGCCGACTCTTCCCGTGCCCTGTCCCGTTTTACCGGTTTCATGCGGGTAGTCTTCCCGGCTCCAATCGAGTAGAGAATAATATAAGAATAATTGAATGCCCTGTTTGTGACATTCATCCGCCATCATTTTAACGATGTCTTTTTTATAGGGTGAATGCATGATATTGAAGTCTGAATACTTTGTATCCCACATGCTGAATCCATCATGATGACGGGTAATCAGCGTAATGTATTTCATGCCGGCGTTTTTAGCCATGCTCACCCATTGTTCCGCATTAAATTCAATGGGATTAAAAAAGTTCATCAGGCGACGATAATTTTTAACTTTGATGTTTTTATTGTTCATTACCCATTCGCCATCTCCGGGTATGCTAAATGGCCCCCAGTGTATAAATAGTCCAAACTTATCATCCCTGAAATCCTGTCTGGCTTTTAAATTTTCGGGTGTTGGTGAATAGGTTTGTGCTACCATCGCGGTGCAGAAAAAGAGACTGGCAAAAAATGGAAAGAATCGTTTCATTAATGGTGATTTTGTGTGATGTGCTGAATTTGGATAAATATATTTTGCAGCATGAGCAGATATGTAATGTGGATTTCTATAAGCTGACTAAATTACTACAATTTAGTCCATCATCTGGTCATTATTTTAAATGATATGGCAATTATTTACAATCGTTTTTTTTTTATTTACTGACATTTGTTTTTCATGGCAGCAACCCTGTCTGCTTGACGTAGTCAGGCAGGGCTGTATTATGATAATCCCGATTTACGGGACTCCCTTTCACTGAATACCTTTGGGTAACTTTTTAAGAGATACATTTTCCTTTGGCAATCGATAACACTTTCAGCGCATCCAACCTTTTCCAGTCTTTCCAGTTGAATCCCCACGGCAGCAGACTATTGGCGGCAAAACGAAATGCAAGGCTGTCTGCGTACAGCGCTTCCCTTCCATAATGATGAACTCCATTTGCATACAACCCTGTTTTGAAAACAAATGTTTTTTGGGCACGGGCAAACTGGAAGAATGCCATCTGGCAAATCAACAAAACCCGTTTATCAATGGTGTATTTTCTCTTTTGATTAATTACGTTTTAGACTATAATGCAAAATCAGTCTCATCAATTTTTTCGGGTTACCGGAAACACAAAACCGCAATTAAAAAAGCAGGCCAGCCATCTGTGGCTGGCCTTCTTTCGAAACATGTTTAAAAATAACGGCTACATTCTAAAGCCATTTGCATTGGTTATTTTTTAGCCCACCATATTGGAGTAAGCACTTCATCAGGTCCACCCAAAAAACCAACTGCCTGATCATAGCCTTTTTGGTTACTAATTTTTAAACCGGAAGGATAACGCAAACGTTGTGGGAAAAACTTCACATTATTGGTCATCAAATTCCCTGAATTTAAAGCGGGCAGGTTTGGCAATGGGTTTTCAATTGCAGGGTTTTCAAAGAAAGGCAAACCCAATCTTCTGTGATCATTCCATGTTTCCAAAGCCAGCCATGGTGTTTGTGCAATGAATTTCTGAGTAATGATTTTTGTTAAAAGATCATTTTTTACAGCACCTGCCTTGTACAAATCATTTTTTGGATAAAGAATAGTTGCAACGCCGGGAGTGCCGGTGTAACCATCTGCATAATTCATTGTATAACTTGAAGTAGGCTCTGTTGTATGGCCCCAACTTACAGAAGTACCAGCCATATTGTAGTCCTGCGAATTTAGGTAAGCTGACTCATTTGCTGATGCCCCCCAGAAAGCTAAATTTGATTTAATACCTGCTTCATAGGCCGCTTGTCCCGACATTGGAACAGACCAACCCCTTACTGCGGCTTCAGCCAATAAAAAATAGGTTTCCCATGGAGCGAAGAATATGCGTTTGTTTGCACTACCTCTAAATTGCTGAGATAAACGAGGTATAGCCCCAACAAAAGAACGTACCTGGTTTAAACTAGATTTGGGACCCCAGTCGCCGGCGGCAAAAGCATTCCATGTATATTTTGCATCAATTGTTTTTACCACAGCACCAGATGCATCTACCAGATTACGGGTGGTAGTCTCAGCGTCGTTATCCCACGAAGGATAGGTGCAGAAATTAGCATTGGCAAAATCGCCGGGAATGATAAATGCTTTATAAGCACGAGGATCAATTTTATTGGGCAATCCGTCCATCCAGTAGACCGATGCAGGAGCATTTGTTTTATCGGTGAAATGATTTTGAAATTTTAAACCTATCCAGTCCGCTGGCTTAATTGATGAATGAAAGGTTGCCGGCAACTGATCTGCAGATTTGATTCCACCTAAACCATTATAAATGTTTTTTAAAGTAACAGACATCATCTGGGCGTTCCACTCTCTGCTCATTACCCCGGTAAGTGCATCCCAACCTCCTCTTTCTGCAACCTGAAATATCTGATCGGTAGTCAATAACAAATCTCCGGCAGCAGCCGCTTCAAATTCAGTTTTTGCTTTAGCAGCATCCACTTCAGATAACCTCATAGCAAGGCGAAGGCGCATAGAATTTGCATAACGCTTCCACTTGGCATAGTCATAGCTGTAAGCAGGATCCATTTTTTTTACATTATCAGGGTTAACAACAGCCACATCAATTTTGCTGCTGGCATCCTTCAATTCTTCCAGCATAAAGTAATATACATCCTTTACACTGGCAAAATCAGGATTTACTCCCTGAAAACCATTGATAGGAATTGGCCCGAAATTGTCGGTTAATTCACTCATCAAATAAGCACGCCACACCCTTGCCACCTGTAGCAAATTATTGGTGTATGACTTTGATGATCCTTCTGCAATTTTTTCGTTCGCTACCTGGATGGCTGTGTTGGCTGTATTGAGCCAGCCGGACAAGTAGCTACCTCCATAGTAATCACTCGACCATCCATCATTATAGGAACCGCCGGATATTCCGGTAGAAAGCTGTTGATGACCTGCTGTTTTCCAATATAACACAAAAGTTCTTTCAGCAATATGAGGATCCATCTGGGCACCTATGATTGAGCTATTAATAAAATATTCTACCTGCACCTGGGATGCACTGGCCGCAAGTGGATTTTGATTGATCTCCTCAAATTTCTTACAGGATGCAAACAGCAAACCTGCTGTAAATAACATACTTGTTTTAATAAGTAATTTTTTCATTTTTAAAATATTTTATTAGGTTAAAAACTTAATGATAAATTTACCAGGTATGTACGGGTGGTGGGTAAACCAGCGTTTTCAAAACCTGTTGCATTGCTGTTAGTTGCATATACTGATTCCGGATCGATACCATTCATGTGGCTTTTAATCAGCCATACATTGTTACAGGAAACCCCCACTTTGGCTCTTTGGATGGGAGTTTTGGATAAAAAACGGAGGGGTAAATCATAATTTAGCTGAACATTTCTCAATCTTATATTGGATGCATCATAAAGATTTGCTTCTGTAACACCCAGGTTATTTGCAGTTGCAACAGCCAGCCAATAACGCTGAGGACTAACAGCAATTGCGTTTTTAGCAAAACCTCCACTTCCATTAGAAACTACACCTTCTGCCACCAACTGCTCTCTTTGTCCATTGGCCGCTGTAATCGCAGCAGTACCGTTGGCTTGCATGGCAACATGTGTTGCAGAAAAAATTTGTCCGCCAAAACGTGCGTCAAAAAGAAAGGATAATCCAACTCCTTTATATTCGAAAGTGTTGGTAACTCCCAAAAGACCGGTAGCCTGCTGGTTTCCCAATTTAACAATTTCAGGATTTCGTGTGGGAACCCCATCTGCATTTAAAATAATCTGACCAAAATAGGGACTGGCAGCATCCTTTACCCTGTTAAACTTTGTACCATAAATTTCACCATATTTTTCTCCTACCACTGCCAAAATTGATACATCATCAAATCCACCTAAACCATACCTGGTTACACCTTCGGAAAGTGCTTCTACCGTATTGTTATTAGTAGAGTAATTGACTCCGATATTCCAGTTTAAAGATTTATCACTGCTTAAAACTTTACCATCTATCGTTAATTCTACTCCGGTATTCTGAATATCACCCGCATTTATTTTTTTAGCTGAATAACCGCTTTGTGGATCCATTGGCAAATCTATCAATTGCCTTGTTGCATTTGATTTATACCAGGATAAATCAAATCCAATTCGATTTTTTAAAAACCGCATTTCTGTTCCTATTTCCAATGACTTAATTAACTCGCTTCTAACATTGGGATCCAACAATACTGGGTTTCTGCTTGCAGTAGTATTTCCATTGGGATCTTTGCCAATACCATACGTATTATAAAGCTGGTATGCCGGCAAATCGTTTCCAACCTGCGCATAAGAAGCCCTTAATTTACCATGGCTCAACCATGCTGGTAAAGGATTATCCATGTTGCGAAACATGTCGGTATACACATAAGAGAAGCTAAGTGACGGATAAAAGAATGAATTGTTTGTTTTGCTTAAAGTAGAGGACCAATCATTTCTAAAAGTGGCATCTAAAAATAAATAGCCATCATAGTTCACCTGAACACTTCCATACAAGGAATTTATTTTCCGTTGGTTAAAGCCCTCACTTACTCCGGGATTATTTACGCCATTATTGATAGAGAAAAGGTTAGGTACAACCAACACTCCGGTACTTGCACTTAACGAAGTAAATTTTTGAGCCATCAGGTTTCCACCCATTGTAACTACTCCACCAAACTTACCTAGCACATTATCTTTCCTGGCAGTTAATAAAGCACTGTAATTGGTTTCAGAAAAAGTTTGTTTACCAAGTCCATATCTGCCGGTAGGCGTTAATGGACTACCACTGTATGTTTTTGATTCCGTATTGGTGGTGTACATGTCTGACCCAGCCTTTATTTCAGCATTCAACCAGCTTGAGAAATTATATCTTAAAGAAGCATTCATGATAAAACGATCCCTCGTATCCATATTTAGATTGTACTTGTTGCCCCAATATGGATTCACCTGGCTACCTGCACCCGGATACCAGATCATATTACCATCTGGGGTAGATGCTTTACTAAATTGCCGGATGTCTAATGATCTTGGAAGCATGTACAAAACATAGGCACTGCTGTTGTCCCTGCCGCCAATTGGCCTGTTATTGGCAATTGTATTGCTATATT
This sequence comes from Chitinophagales bacterium, assembly GCA_038213285.1. Classification (GTDB taxonomy): domain Bacteria; phylum Bacteroidota; class Bacteroidia; order Chitinophagales; family Chitinophagaceae; genus Ferruginibacter. The sequence continues at coordinate 1,389 of JBBQTL010000282.1, read as the reverse complement.
GAACTTTTGTATCAGTCGTCCAACGGTCATTATTACCAAATTTTGTTACTGCCCTTGCTGTTAAATTGGTACGTGTCAATTTTATTCCCGGCACTAAACCTTTATCTTCCAGGCGATTGAAAGATGTGTAAACGGAAGTTTGTTTGTATTGTTGTTGAAATGAAATGCTGTGGTTTTGTGTTACGCCCTGTTCCATAAAATTCGGTACGTTGTCGTAAATTGCCAATGGCACATTGGTGTTATCCCAATTCACCACTGGCTGACCAGTTGCTTTTGGACCCCAGCTTAAAGGACTCGAGTTATTATAAATCCCATCTGCACCTTGTCCGAAAGAATTTTGCATCTCGGGGTTAGTAAATATATTTTCCAACCCTAAAGAAGAGGAAACTGTGATGCCGAGGCCATTTTGCTTACGACCAGATTTGGTAGTGATCATTATAACGCCATTACCAGCTCTTGAACCATATAATGCAGCTGCCGATGGTCCTTTTAAAACCGTAAGCGTTTCAATATCGTCCGGGTTGATGTCGGCTATACCGTTTCCCATATCTAATGACCGATTCCAATAACCATTATCTGGCGCACCTGTAAAGTTATCAATCGGTACGCCATCTACCACTACCAGCGGCTGGTTGGTGCCAGTTAATGAATTGCTACCTCTTAATAAAATTTTAGAAGATCCAGCAGGACCATCACTTGAACGAACCACCTGCAGACCGGCAATTTTGCCAGACAAAGCATTGGCGAGGTTGGGTTCCTTTGCAGAAACGAGGGTTTCACCCTTTACTTCCTGCATAGCGTAACCGAGCGATTTTTTTTCCCTTTTGATACCTAAGGCTGTAATAACTACTTCGCTCATTTCGCCGGCAATAGGTACCAATACGGCATTTAGCGAGTTTGAACTCTGGACGATAATTTCCCTGGTTGAAAAACTAACAGAACTAACTACCAGCACAGCATTGTTATTATCTACTGTTATTGAGTAGCGCCCGTCCTGGTCTGTTACTACAGATTTTGAAGTGCCCTTCACACTTACAGTGGCGGAGGGCACTGGTTTACCGGCATTGTCGTTGACAACACCCGAGATAGTACGTTTCACCTGAGCGAATAGTAACATATTACCCGCAAGCAGTGTGAATAGTACTAGCAGCAGTCGTTTTTTTTTCTTCATTACAGTTAATTTTAAGTTTAAAAAATGGAATCCTTTCTTTGATTATAAAAAAATAAAAAACAAAGCATGTTTAAATTTGAGACGCTCCTTTGCATTATGATGCCTTTGACAAACTGATACCTACCGGCCGCGTTTAAATTTAATAAAATAGGTTAGGCGAAAAAATTTACATAAACAAAACTGCAGCGCCACATAGGGCAGCAGTTGTTAGGGATGTT
>JBBQTL010000281.1:0-6717 GCA_038213285.1 Chitinophagales bacterium | reverse complement strand
GATATTATGCTTACTGTCTTCCGCTACTGCCTTTACAACATTATTACTTAAACTTTTGGGATCATTTTCGTTATGGGTATATGCAATGAATTTATTTGTCTTTCTGCTATACATTTCAAGGCCACTTCCCTCCGTCCCAATCCATATATTTCCATCACTACCATATACCAGGCTGCTGATAAAGGTGGAGGCGATGTTGAAAGGATATTTAAAATCAACCCTATGATGAATAAATTTTTCTGTATCCCTGTCAAACATATCCAATCCGCCACCCCATGCAGATATCCACAAGTTGCCCTCATCGTCTTCTACTATACCATGTATAGTGCTCTGACTGATACTTTGGTCATCAGCAGCATCATATTTATACAAGGTAAATTTATATCCATCATACTTATTCAAACCATCTCTGGTACCAAACCACATAAATCCCCGGCTATCCTGGAATATGCATATAACATTGCTCTGTGAAAGACCGGCATTGGTTCCAATGTTCTCAAAATGGATACGCTGTTTTTGCGAAAATGCAAAAACGCCGGCAATCAGCAGGAAAAATAAAAGAAAATAACGCATCGTTTTTAAAGGTATCCTTATCCGGAATTTTATGGTATTACCAATGTATAAATAATTTAATTTATGTAACATCATTGCTTGTTTTCTTTATTGGCTGGCTGGCTGTCCGTTTGGCGGGTTAAAATAAAAGCACTTCCTTTTCCTGAACTATATTCAACCTGCTACTACTTTTGTATAATTCCACTATTTTTAAAAACATGATAACCAGGTGAGTGAACTCTTTCATCCCACCTTTTTATCATCCACGTTTATTGAATTGCTTCAATTGGTTTTAGTAATTGAGGGTTATAATATTTTTTTACCACCCTGTTAATCATTGTCAATTGTTTATTTTCAAAGCCTGAAACTTCAGGCATTTCCAGTGCCCTTATCTTATCATCTGGATTTAAGGAGGAGTAAGCATAATTATGTTGATTTTGCCCCGGTATTTTCCTTCCAGTCGCTTGTATTTATCTAAAAATTCCCATCCGTTTATAGCAGGCATATTGATATCCAGGAATATGATATCCGGGCATGGACAGTCAATACTGTTGCATAAATCCTGTTCACTGTTGGTAAGATAATTCAGCGCCTGCTGGCCGCTTTCTGCAATTTGTATATGGTCTGTGCAATTTGCCTCCTCCAACAGTATGGTACTGTAAAAATTGGTGGGTTCGTCATCATTATTAAGAGTATGCAATTTAATTTTTGTTTCATGTATATCTTCTTTATGTGAATGAATAGTAAAATAGAAAGTACTTCCTTCGTTGGGTGTAGAATTCACCCGGATTTTTCCATGATGGAGTTCAACAATTTTTTTACAATGTGACAATCCAATTCCTGAACTCTGGTATTCTGTAGGGATGTGTAAACGTTGAAAAATATTAGGAATTCGTTTGTAGTATTCCGGAGCTATCCCTGGGATATTGGTTGACCCGATTGGAACCACCATTAAAGTACCTGTACCGTCGGGGTGAATATATGGTTTGGTTTTAACTGCGGTATTGTAAATTAACAGCTTTGATATGCAAGCGAGAGGGGTAGGAAAGGGATCTGTTTTCATGAAGCTTTTAAAATTTTTCCTTTTTTTGCTACCTGAACTATGAAAAACACATCATGCAGGAAACAATCCATAATGGCATACAAAGTAATTGCATTAGGAATAAAGAAACTGTAGCTTGACCTGCCATTAAATTGTAGATATGCAGCTACCAGGTGCTGTTTTACCATACCTTTCACTATATAGGCAGGTGCAACACCTTCCCTTTTTTCCTCCTACTACAAATTATGTACGCATTCAATTATTTTAATTGCCTACATTGCGCCTTTACCGCCATCCATCTTCCTGAAACCAGTCCAGCAATACACAAGACATCATACCTAATTACTGAAAATACACCAAAATGAGAAAAATTATACCTGTTTGCATTTGGATTATTTTTACCTGTTACCAGCTTCCAGCCCAATTCACCAATAAATTTGTAACATATAATGCTGCCAATACATCAGTTTTCTCCGGGAATAATTTCAAAGCAATCTGGTTAGGTAAGGGTAACAGGATATGGGCCGGCACCCAGTACCAGGGCCTGTATTGGTTTGATACAGCCAGGAAAGCCTGGACTAAATCATCCACATTAACCAATGTATTTATCAACCAGATTCAATCTGATACAAGTGGTGGAATCTGGATTGCCCAGTCGGGAACATCCGGCACCGTGGGCGGCGGCTCCAACACTGCAGGGGGCGTTAACTATTATCCGGATACTACAGACGCCGGTATGCGATTTTTTAGCACCGGCAACTTTCTTTCGTCCCGGAATGTACGGGGGATTTACCTCGATACATTGAATGCACCCGCAACCGGCTACAGAAGAATCTGGGTACCGCAGGCTACTTATATCACTTCAGGCAATACTGCTCCCGGTGGATTTACCAAATGGCAGGAAAATACTTCCGGTAATTTTCAAAAGGTGTACAATGGGTTGCAGGTTTTTCCAAATACCAATATCATCAGCGGGGGAACACCTTCCTGCTATACTGCCTGTGGAAATAAAGATGAGGTATGGATTGGGGCAGAGACCAATTATGTGATTGCTTCGGGTAGTACCTCTCAAATTTTGAGGTATGATGCTACCACAGGGCATCCGCTGGGAGGCTATGACCATAACGGAAGCTTTGACAATACCCGGCTTTTTTACAAAGATCAGCCAAGAGTGTATACAGATACGGCCAGTAAAGGTGTGTTGCCTGCCGGTTTTCGCACTACCGCCATGTATGTTGATGCAGAAGACAGGCGGTGGATTGGATTAAGAAACGGTGGGGTGGTAGTGAAGATTGGTGGTACCTGGAAATCAGTTAACATGCCCTCGATCTTCCCACCTGGAACAACCATAAATTTTAATGCCATCACCAGCGATGAATTTGGATACATCTATATTGGCACAAACAGTGGCCTCGTAGTATTTGACAACGGAGGCGATGTAACAGACACTACTTATTATAAACGCCTTACCACTACAGACACCCTTCCCTCCAACAATATTACCGGCCTGGCCTACGATAAAGCTGCGGGCCGTATGCTCATTACTTCTGATGCAGGCGTTACCTTCTGGACCATCCGGTATAAAATAGATGTAAGGATGATGTGGGATCACAGTTACCCCAGCAATACCGGCCAGCCCATCGGTGTGGCGGCTGATGGTGTATCAAGGATATATTTAAAAATTAAAAAAGCAAGCGACACCTTACCAAACATCAAAACTATAACGGTGAGTATAAAACGCTTTGTGGCAGGGGAGGCCAATACCAGGGGGAAACTTAAAAAGGCGCTGGTGATTGACAAATACAGTGAAGAAGCATCTACCGGTACCCTTCCGGAAGTTACCATAACGGATGCAGAATTTAAACCAGGCCTGCCCGGGGAGTTTTGGATATGGTATGTGTCGCCGGATGATTTTTGCAATGATTCCCTCAGCGTGTACGCTCCCTTACGAAGGCGGTTTGATACCATTACTGTAATCGTTACTTATTTAAACAATAAGAAGGATACCATCGATTATAAAATTGGGGTGGTTCGCCCGCCTACCTTATTTGTACATGGACTGGCCAGTGCACCCGAAGCATGGGATTATATCCGGCACAATCATTACGGGCAGTTTGTACCGTTTATTAACAGCCCTATATTCGTGTATAAAAAGGCGCCCAAATTGGATCCCATTGGCTATTTTCATAAAAACGGGTTACAGTTACTGGGCGGTGATGTAAGTGCGTACGCAAATAATGCCGACCGGTTAAACACACTGCAGGGCAATTTAGAAGCCATGAGAAATATGCGATACGCCACTAACCAGGTAGATTATATATGCCACAGTATGGGTGGTATCATGATACGTTCGGCCATTGGCTTCTTTCCAAAAAAATTCTTTTCCGGCGAGGGTGATCCGTTCAAATATAAAAATTACAAAAAAGGATTTACACATAAAATTATTACCATCAATACACCACATAACGGCGCACCCATTGCAGATGTACTGGATCAGTTTGTGCCGTTGGCTCCCTTACGTTTCAGGGTATTGCTGAATGATGCGTATAACTGGCAACCTGCTTTGTTTGGAGGTTTTCTTAAACCGGTAGGCAATAATAATTTCCTGGATGCTTTTGGTTCTTTTAAAGCAACCGATGCAGTGAATAATTTACAGGTAACGGATGCAAGGGGCGGCGTACCTATGTTGAATACACCCGCTAAAAATCACATGATTGTAAGCAACCTTCGCTGGACCAATTACAATGAAAGCCTGGGTTTTGCAGATTATTTACTCCCGGTTGTTTACAAGATAGTATTGCAGGTGATGTATTCTTCCACTTATGATGATGCCATATTTACACCGGCATCAGGAGCCGCCACCAGGGCTTTTATCCTGGATATTTTTTCCAAGGAACCAAAAGTGATGCTTGCGGAGTTTTTAAACTGGATGTCGGAGAAGAGAAATTACCATAATTATTTGGCAAACAGTGATGGTATTGTTCCATTAATGAGCCAGACTGCACAACAAAGCGACACGGAATTATTCATTACCAAATTTTTCTGCACGGATACTGCCGGGGGAAGCCAGGGCCTGAATGCCAACCATAGCGCCCAGTTGCAGCGGGACGATGTGGGGCAACGGGTTTTTAACCTGTTGAATACCCGGTTGAGCAGCCCGCTTTTTGCAGACAATATACCGGTAGATGATGACGCTGAACCACCACTGTTGTTAAGGCAGTTGAATGCAGGTGGGCCATCAAACAGGCCAACCTCAGCCCCGGTAATACAAACATTTTTTGATACTACTAAAATAAAAATAGATGCACCTGTTACCAATGCGACCATACTGGCAGATAGTATGATTCAAATTAAATTCAGGGTAAAAGATACAGCCCGGCTTGCTTATATCACCATCAGTTTCCAACGGGCAGATTCGTTCAGGGTTCGCAGAACGCTGGGCCAGCAAACAATAACCTTTAAAGTGAACCCATCATTTGCAGGAAACAACAAACTGTGGGCAATGGCGGTATACAATAATGTAGCGGGCAACGGGGTAAATTATTACCTGGATTCAGTATTGTTAACGGCCAATAACGCTGCTCCCTTGCAGGGTTTCAGGATAAAAGAAGATGTAGTGAATATTACCAGCGGCCAGCCTTATTACCCTTCTTACGAGGCGCAATACAATAACCAGTGGGTAAGCATTCCAAACAACGAACCTGGCATTGCTATCTCCATAGATTCAGTAAATACAGTAAATTACCAGGCGGCAAACGGCCAGTTTAACGGACTGAAGGCAGGCGATGCCATTGCCAATTTTACCTACAAAACATTTACCGACTCTGTTTTATTCAAAGTGATATTGCCATACAATGCGAATTGTATTAACAGTACCGTGGCCAGCGGAAACTTTAAGAATCCGGCCATCTGGAGCAAAGGATTGGTACCGGGAATCTGCGATTCAGTAATTATCAGTCCGACCCATACGGTTACGCTGGATACATCCATCCTGGTAAGGTCGCTTAGGATCAGCAGCGGTGGAACACTCACTATCAATAACATCGCTTACACATTAACGCTCGGGCAGGGAGATGATGGTCTTTCAATGGCAGAAAACTTCGGCACTTTAAATATCAGCAATGGCGCATGCTATATTAATGGTAGAATAAAATTCAACGCAGCTTCTACCTTCACCATGAGCGGCGGAACACTAACCGTTGATGCCAATAAGGGCACAGGCGTAATAAGTGTGGGTAATGGCGCCGCACTGTTTGAAGCAGCTCCGGGTATGACATCCTTTAATTTTTCCGGTGGCACTTTGCAGGTAAACGATCCGCCTTTTGGCAGTGCCAGTCAAACCATTAGTTGCCCTTATGATTTTGGGAATAACAGCACCTTGGTGTTGGGCATCAGCACATCGGCTATCGCCAGCAAAAATACTGATGGCTTTGGTGGACTTTCATTTCCTAATAAAATTGGTAAACTGGTTATAAATGCGGGAACCAAAAACGGTAACCGGCAACTCGTAATTAAAAAGGCATTGAATGTAAAAGGCAGCGCCCAGGTAAAGGCTGGCAGCGGTATAGTATTGCAGGCACCATTGAATGTGACGCAGTAGCGTAAGGGTTCGCCGTTAAGTCGTTAAGACGTTCTGGAAACAATTAAAAATTAAAAACGTCTAAACGCCTAAGCGGCAAAAAAAAGGGTTCGCCGTTAAGATGTTCTGGAAACAATTAAAAATTAAAAACGTCTAAACGCCTAAGCGGCAAAAAAAAAGGGTTCGCCGTTGAGGCAGAAAAAACAAAAAATACCTAAACACCTTATTGGCAAAATTTACATCCATTAAAATTAACTGTAAAAGGAGATGAAAATATTTTTACAACACCTTAGAAGCTGTTTAAATTTAATTGGAGTAACTGAGTCAGAAAGCCGATGATGCCATAAAAAACTGAACTTAAACGGAGCGTCGCCAATGTCGATGCCATAAAAAACTAATGATTGTAAACAAATTAATCATTTTTAAACAGCTTCTTAGGTATTGCTTGGTTTTTATATCTTTTTTTCTATGTTTTACTTTGTGGTCATTTCATTTTACCAAATGCCTGGCCCAAGGGCCCGTAAATGATGGTTGCCTTGCAGCA
>JBBQTL010000280.1:0-6723 GCA_038213285.1 Chitinophagales bacterium | reverse complement strand
AGTCATGGCAAAAGCAGCTAAAACAGCGATTAAAACCAAGGACCAGAAAGCGGCAGCCGATGCTAAAAACTGGACAAAAGTAATACGTGCCGTACGTAGTCCTAAAACCGGTGCTTACACTTTCAAAGAATCTATTGTTCATAAAGACAAGATCAAAGAACACTTAGGTCAATAATAATTTTCACGCATGAGAATTAAAATATAAAAGCTGTCCTGATTTATATCGGGACAGCTTTCTTAATTTTAACCCATGAGAGAATAGCATGATGTAAATGCGGTATTGGTATCGTCAATGGTGAATGGTGAATGGTCAATAATATAGGATTGTAGTTTATATTAAGCCTCATTGGCAATTCACCATTGCCAATTGCCCATTCACGACATAAATTTCAAATAACCAACAAACAAAATCCTCCCAGTTGGAGGTGAGCCGGTATGGGACTTTTTGATAAACTCTTCGGTAAAAAACAACAACAGGAAACACTTGACCAGGGATTGCAAAAAACCAGGGAAGGGTTTTTTACAAAAATAACCAAGGCCATTGCCGGTAAAAGCACGGTAGATGAAGAAGTATTGGATGATGTGGAGGACGCATTGGTAAGCGCTGACGTGGGTATTGAAACAACGGTGGAAATCATCAACCGCATAGAAAAAAGAGTCGCCAGGGATAAATATATTGGAACAGGCGAATTAAATGCAATCCTTAAAAGTGAGATTGAAAATGTGCTGATCACCGCCCCCCAGGATACCAGTTATGAAAATTATGAATTACCTGCCGGACACAAGCCACATGTAATTTTAGTGGTAGGCGTAAATGGTGTTGGCAAAACAACTACCATCGGAAAACTGGCGCATAATTTTTCCAAAGCAGGTAAATCCGTTTTATTGGGCGCAGCAGATACATTCAGGGCAGCAGCCGTAGATCAGCTAACCATCTGGAGTGAACGCACCAATGTGCCCATCGTAAAAAAAGAAATGGGAAGCGATCCTGCATCTGTTGCATACGATACGATTATTAGTGGTGTGGCCAGGAATGTAGATGTAATTATAATCGATACAGCGGGCCGCCTTCACAACAAAGCTTATCTAATGGATGAGCTAACCAAAATAAAAAGAGTCATTCAAAAAGTAATTCCGGAAGCTCCTCATGAAGTAATGCTGGTACTGGATGGCAGCACCGGCCAAAATGCCCTGGAACAGGCCAAACATTTTACGGCAGCCACCGACGTTACCGGACTAACTATTACAAAATTAGATGGAACGGCCAAAGGTGGTGTAGTATTGGCAATTGCACACCAGTTTAAAATACCCGTAAAATTTATTGGAGTGGGTGAAAAAGCAACCGACCTGCTGGTATTTGATAAGCACCAGTTTGTGGAAGGCTTGTTTAATTTAGGGGAGAAAGTATAGGTTTTTAAATGTCTGATGTCTGATTTATTGATGTCTGATTTGTTTTGTTGCTATACTTTTTGTCCGGGCAAGGAAGTCGCTTGAGCATTAACGTGGTGTCAGCAGAAAGTTTTGGTCACTCATCGTTCATCACTTACATTCATTTTAATTGAATCACATGGTCAAAGTAGGCGAATACAATTTACTAAAAGTGATACGGGCCGTGGATTTCGGTGTGTACCTGGATGATGGTGCTGAAGGCATTTTATTGCCAAAACGTTTTGTGCCTACTGCCACCGCAATCGGGGATGAATTGAAGGTGTTTTTATACCATGATGGGGAAGACAGGATTATCGCAACCACTCAGCAGCCAAAAGGAGTATTAGGTGATATTGTAAAAATGAGGGCGGTTACTGTTACCCAGCAAGGTGCCTTTTTAGATATGGGTTTGATGAAAGATATTTTTGTACCCACTTCCAAACAGGTTTCCGGTATGCGGCCCAATGGTGATTACCTGGTAAAAATTTACCTTGATGAACAAACCGGAAGAATAGCTGCAACCGAAAAATTAGAGCCTTTTTTAAGCAACGAAGAACTGACTGTCAAGGAACTGGAAGTAGTGGATCTGATTGTTTACCGCCGTACCGATATTGGCTATGTATGTATCATCAACAACCAGCATACCGGTGTATTGCATTTCAATGAAATCTATCGCAATATACAGGTAGGGGATAAGTTCCAAGGCTTTATAAAAAAGATATACCCCGAGAGCAAAGACAAGGATGATCGCTTTAGAATAGATGTGGCTGCAGGAAAACCAGGTTATACCAGGGTAGAAGGGGAAGCAGAAAAAATACTAAGATTATTGGAAGAGAACAACGGTTTTCTCCCTTACAACGACAAGAGCAAACCCGAAGATATCTATGACTTTTTTGGCATGAGCAAAAAGACATTTAAGATGACAACCGGTAACCTCTACCGGCAACGGAAGATTTCTTTTGAGGATAATGGTATAAAAATTACCCACGTCCCCTCCCGATAGACAATCGGGATCTTGTTCCGGGGAGTTCTTCCAATATTAAGTAAAAAGGGGAGACTTTATTTATTGAGTATTTTGATAGATACTGCGGGGGATACATCATTCGGAAATAAAATATTCTATTTATGAGTATCGACAATCAAAAAGAATATTGGGATAGGGTTGCACAGCAAAAAACTTTTACCCACCCCATCAATATCAACCTGTTTTTGCAATACCTGCCAAAAGATTCAACCATTATTGATTATGGCTGTGGTTATGGACGGATTGTACATGAATTGTTGGATGCCGGATTTTCGAATGTAGTCGGTTACGACACTTCCATCGAATTAATTAACAGGGGTAAAAATAATCATCTCCCCATTCATCATATCAGTGATCCTGTGCTTTTACCATTAGAAGATAACAGTGTTGATTGTTTCCTTTTATTTGCTGTACTTACCTGCATACCTTCCAATGTTGGTCAATCAGATTTAATCGTACTGCTTCACTCCAAATTAAAACCTGGGGGCATAGTTTACATCAGCGATTATTATTTGCAGGATAACGAAGTGTCAAAAAGCAGGTACACTTATTTCAATAATGACAGGGAAAATTTTGGTGTGTTTAGTTTGCCGGAAGGAGCTACACTAAGGCATCATACAAAAGAATGGATTGCGACATTGGTTAAAGAATTCACCATCCTAGAAGAGATGATGATTGAAGTAAAAACCATGAATGGAAATAGTGCGGATGCATTTCAAATGTTTATTCAGAAATAGAGTTGTTCAATCAATTGAATATTTTATTTATGGAACAAGCCAGTTCGCAGTAAAATTCCCTTGCTGACTATAAATAAAGTTTGCTCTTCGATGCCCGTTTTTATTGAGCCATAGCCATTCCATCCACTGGATGTTGGTGACCACTACACCAAAATTTTTTCTGGCTGCTTCGCTTTGTTCTTTTGTAAAATCAGCCTGGTAAAACTCCGGTGACAAGCCATTTGTTGGCGCACTTGTTTCAACAGAAGGCGCCAATACACTCAAATAATTTTTTCGGTTCATAATATTGCTTGCCTCCCAGGCTTTATCTGCCAATTCATCTTTATGGTGTAGACTAACAAAACCACTTGCCCTGATTTGCACAGATGCCTTCGCATCATAAAATAGCCAACTTATATTGTTTTGTAGTTGTAACTCTGCCCACTTGCCACTACGGATGTCGGTGTAGAAATATAGCTGTTTGTCCACAGGGCAAGTCTTTCGTAAAACCACTGTTCTCATATTTATTCCTTGTGCATTTGCATTTGCTACCACCGGGTTATGCAATGCATCTCCCGGGAGCAGTGCACCGTTTACCAGGCGGTGCCAGCAATCTTTTTCTATAGCCTGTAAATCATCATATACTACCTCATCATTCATATAAAAGTGTTTATTGTATTTTAACAAAAGGGTGTAGGAATTGTTTTCATCAAGCTGCACTGATACTGTTATCTAAAATGCAATATATTTGGGTTAGGCCGAAATTAAAACTGAACTTTAGTATTTTAATCATGCTGTTACCTTGGTTTTTAAAATAGTTTGGCCTGCTGTTGATTGAAAACTATTGGCACAAGGTAAAATATTCAACCAACAATAATTTCTGAAAATGCACATTCTCATTGTAAATAATTCTTTTATCCCTGCGTTAAAATATGGAGGTACGGAACGGATGATTTGGTGGCTTGGAAAACAATTGGTTAAAATGGGGCACCGGGTTTCATATCTTGTTGCTAAAGGTTCGTATTGTCCGTTTGCCGAAGTATTTGAATTAAATCCTGCCGTCTCTTTTAACAAACAAGTTCCGGAATCGGTGGATGTTGTACATGTGTTAAGCGGAAATAATGAAATACCTCTTAAACCTTACATCATTACCATGCAGGGCAATTTAAATGAATCATTGGAACTGGATAGGAATATGGTGTTTGTTTCACGCAATCATGCTAACCGGTATGGTAGTGAAAGTTTTGTTTATAATTGCCTGGATGTGGAAGATTACGGCGAACCGGAATTGACTTCGAACCGGACCTACATTCATTTTTTAGCGGATGCCGCATGGCGTGTTAAAAATGTAAGAGGGGCAATAAAGATTGCACGAAAAGCCGATATTCCCCTTCATGTAATTGGCGGCATTCGGTTTAATTTCAATATGGGTATACGATTAACTTTTGATCCAAATGCTTTCTTTCACGGGATGAAGGGAGGCAAGGAAAAGAATCAAATTCTGAACGGTTCAAAAGGATTGCTGTTTCCGGTGTTGTGGAATGAACCGTTTGGTATAGCCATAATTGAAAGCCTGTATTTTGGCTGTCCCGTTATAGGCACGCCATACGGATCTTTAACCGAACTGATACCGAAAGAGGTAGGGTTTCTTTCCGCTAAAAAAGATGAACTGGTAACTGCAGTAAAAAATATCGATGCCTACGAGCGGAAAGTATGCCACCAATATGTAATGGATAATTTTACTTCAGATAAGATGGCGCAACAATACCTTGCTTTGTATGAAAAAGTATTGAATGGTGAAAAGTTGAATGCAGTAGCTCCAATATTAAAACAGATACAGCATGAAAAGTTTTTACCGTTTGATTGAGAAAGATCCCCATACAACAACTATCGGGTGGTATGCGGTAAAAGTGAGTCCCGAAAATCGGGATTAATATAACACAAAGATGATCCCATTAAAAAAAATGGAGGCGAAAAAAGCATCAAAACAAAACGTAGTTTGAAATAAAATTAAGCCAATTTTCCAATAAATTTTCTACAGTAGTATTGAGTTATTCGAAGACATCCCCGGAATAAAATCCCGCTTGTTTATCGGGAGGGGACGGGGGCCAAAAAATCTCTCCACCAATACCCCGAATTTTTTATAGTACGCAATTGTGTTGTAAAATCTACATGTACCAAACCGAACCTGGCATTGTATCCTTCACTCCATTCAAAATTATCCATCAATGTCCAGGCAAAGTATCCCCTGACATTTACGCCTTCTTTTTTTGCCTTAAGCAGGGCCTGCAGATGTTGGTGAAAGTAGTCGATCCTTGCAGCATCATTGATAATACCGTTTTTTAAATCATCTTTAAAAGCGGAACCATTTTCTGTAATGATGATTTCTTTAACACCTCCATACAACCATATCTTTTTAATGGTACGGTAAAAACTTTCTGCATTTATTTCCCAACCCATTGCGGTATAGGGCACTTTCCTGCTGGCAGCCTTTACCTCAGAAGCCTGAACGTATGGTATTAAAGCATTGTACTTTACCGTTACCGGGAAATAGTATTGCAGGCCAATAAAATCAAAATCAAAGTGCAGGCGGTTGGTGTATTTCCAGGTTTTATTATGCATTTGTAATTTCTCTAAAAACTTAAAGGAGTCATCCACCGGGTAGCCTTTGCCAAGGGCAGGTTCAATAAACAAGCGGTTCATTAAAATATCTACCCTGTTAGCTGCGGCAATATCTTCCTTTTTATCTGTGAAAGGGATTACATGTGAGCAGGAAAACGTAGTTCCGATATGTGCACCAGGTACCAATTGCCGAATGATGCGGCCACCTTCAGCCTGGGCCAATGCGGTATGATGAATAGCAGGTAAAAAATTATCCAGTCCCATTTTGCCGGGTGCATGCCTGCCCATCATATAGCCAAGCGATGTAAAGCCAAATGGCTCATTGATGATGATCCAGTTTTTCACGAGATCACCATAAGCCTCTGCGCAAATAGTAACAAAGCGGTTAAACCATTTATTGACATAATAATTCGTCCAGCCACCCTTCTTTTCCAGTTCGTACGGAAGGTCCCAATGATACAAAGTAATATAGGGTGTAAGTCCCAGTTTCAAACATTCGTCTATTACCCGGTGATAAAAAAGGATGCCTTCCTTGTTTACCTTACCGGTACCATCTGGTAATATCCTTGCCCAGGAAATAGAGAACCGGAAAACGTTAAAACCCAGGGCTTTTACTAATAATAGATCATCCTTATAACGATGATAAAAATCACAGCCAATGGAAGGTTTGCCTCCGCCTTTGATTTTACCCCGACTCCTGGCATACACATCCCAGATTGAAAGTCCCTTGTGGTCTTCATTTGCGGCGCCTTCATTTTGAGCAGCGGCTATCGCAACGCCCCATTGAAAATTTTTTCCAAAATCTTTGGAGGATAATATGTGGTGGTTTACACTCAATGGCAACAACTATTGTTGCTGCAAAATTGACTGGTTTAAACCACTTGTATATTATGGTTGTGTTAATTATTTGAGGTATAGCTACAGTTTATTTTG
>JBBQTL010000279.1:0-6743 GCA_038213285.1 Chitinophagales bacterium | reverse complement strand
AATCATAACTACCGGGAACCAGGCAAATTAATTTCAGAACAGGGCTACCGTGCAGGCAAAATTATTATCGGTAATAACTGCTGGTTTGGCTCAAATGTAACCATCCTAAAAAATGTAACGATCGGTGACAATGTAGTAATTGGCGCCAATTGCCTCGTTCACCAGTCTGTTCCATCCAATTCATTGGTCTACCAGGGACAATCATTGATCATCCGGCCAATCAATTAATTTTTGATTTGAATGGTTAATGCTTCAATTTGTACACATTGTTAAATAAAATGGATCAACCACTTTTTTCAATTGTAACCGTTTCTTATAATTCGGGGCAATGGATAAAACAGGCTATTGAAAGCGTTCTCAATGGTGGCTTTGCTGATTTTGAATATATCCTGTCTGATGATTGTTCTACAGACGATACCTGGAATATCATCCAGTCATATAGCGATCCCAGGATAAAGTGTTTTCGCCAGCAGACTAATTTGACAGAATACCCGAACCGAAATTTTGCACTGGGTAAAGCCACAGGCAAATATTTATTGTTTGTTGATGGGGATGATTATTTGTATCCCGATACGCTTCAAAAACTATCATCCTACCTGGAAGATTATCCGCAGGCGGGCTCCGTTTGGGGAATATATAAAGAGTATTTTCCGGTAGAACGGCTGCCGATCATGCTATCACCGGAACAGATGATAAAGTGGTTGTACCTGGCCAATTATCCTTTTGGTCATTTCGGATTTTCCGAAACTCTTTTTAGTGTCAGCCTCTTGAAAAAAATGGGCGGATTTCCAACGCATTTTATTGGCGGTGATACGTATATCAAAAAGCTGGTAGCAGTGGAACAGCCCGTTTTGATGGTACCTGCTGGCATGATGTACTGGCGAATGTCGCCCGACCAGGCTTCCAGCCGTTTGAGCAGGAATTACCAGGGTTTCCGGCAAAATGTGAATATTGAAAAGGAGATCATTCAACGCCTGGATGAAAAAAAATTAAATGTTCCCATTCATACTATCAGGCGGAATATCGCCATCAGGAATGTGAAATTATTATTTAAACACACTTTTCTTAAGTTCAAAATACTGGATGGTATTAAACTTTTCAGGGAACTCGGTTTTAAAATAGCTGACTTAAGATTCTTATTTGTAAAGGGCGATTATACCTACCGGAAACTGGTAGAGAACAATACCTGGATGTAGCATAAAAGATGGAAGGACAACAAAGTGATCGCCCATTGGTTAGTATTGGCATTCCCGCTTTTAATACAGAAGCGTATATAGCGGCCACACTGAATAGTGTAGAACAGCAAACCTATCCCAATATAGAAATTATCATCGTGGATGATGGTTCAACAGACAGCACGCTGGCTATTATAAAAGATTGGGCAAAGAGGAGTAAACGCAGGCCCGTCATTATTCAAAATCCCCGCAACTTTGGATTGACAAAAACCTGTAATATTCTTTTGCAGCATGTTAATGGAAAATACTTTCAGAAGCTGGATTCAGATGACCTGATCTTGCCGGAAAAAATAGAAAGGCAGGTAAATATATTTGAAACCCAGCCGGAAGATATAGCCCTTGTTTATTCAGCAGTATACCTGGTAGATGAGCAGGGTAAGCAAATGGAAGAAGATTACTATTCCAGGATTGGATATCAACCAAAAGCGATAACCAGTTATTATAAGCAATTGCTACAAATCAATTTTATTCCCAATCCTGCAGTATTGTTACGCACCCGGGTTGCGAGGGAAGTAAACGGGTACGATGAAACGTTGCTCTATGAAGATTGGGATATGTGGCTGAAAATTGCTGCCCGTTATCAATTCTTTTTCGACACCCGGAAAACCAGTTGTTACCGCATCCGGAAAAGCAGTATGATGATGGACCCTGCAAATAAAATTAAGATAAACAATACCCTGTTTACCATTTTCCAAAACAACATAGCCATCAACCGTGATTGCGATACACTGGTTTGGGAAAAGTTGAAACAAGTCGTTATCTATAGTTTTTTTTTAGGTGACGAAGGGGCGGGCAAAAAAATGAAATGGTATTTGTCCAAAAAAAATGATTTGAAAGTATCAGGTTATTTTTTGTTACAAAAGCTGGGCTTACAACATCCTTCCTATTATTTCAGTAAGATCAGGAAATAAACGGAAAGGAATGATGAGAAATGATTTGGAACCGGTTTGTTTATTTAAAAATTAAACGCTGAATAAATGATCAAAAGATTAAGAACCTTTGTAGCAAGAGAGCAATTAAAAGATCCAAATAAATCGGGGATTCAACTCGTGGTGAACAGGTTGATAGAAATACTGAATGTTAATATCAGTACAAAGTTGATGCATCTCAAAAAGGATAGCACATTCACTTCACCCGAACACATGTTTATGTGTAGCCTGTTTCCTCAAAAAATGCTCGATTTAATTATACGTGACTTGCAACCGAAAAGTGTATTGGATGTAGGTTGTGGTACCGCTGTATCGCTCAGATATTTTATACATAACCGGTTAGATGCCTGGGGGGTTGAAAATTCAACACTGGCGATTAAACAATCAGGTGTGAAAGAAAAAATCATCCGGCACAATCTAAACAAAGAATTAAACCTCGAAAAGCAGTTTGATCTGGTATGGAGTTTTGAAGTAATCGAGCACATTCATCCTGATTACGAAGGTAAATTTTTAAAGACGCTTACCAACCACGCCCCGGTGATCATCTTGTCCGCAGCCCGAAAGGGCCAGGGGGGGCATGGTCATTTTAATGAACAGGATCCGGAATATTGGATTCAGAAATTCGATGAACTTGGATATGGGTTTGATAGTTTTTTTTCAAAAAAACTAAGGGCCAGCGGTGATATATTGTGCGAAAACATTCTATGTTTCCGGCAAATTCAAAAGGCTTAAACATCATAATTACCAATATCGTTCTATACCAATACGGTTACATCCCTTGAAAATAGCATTTTGTCTCCATCATTTTTTACCCTACCAGGTAGCCGGAACAGAGATGTACAGCTTTCAACTGGCTCACCACCTGGCCGTAGCCGGTATTGAGACGCTGGTGATTATTCCTAACATGGGCAGCAGTGTTACCGACGAGTATACTTACAAAGGGGCGCGGGTAATACGTTATGCAGAAGATAGCGTGGAAGACAGGGCAATGATAATGGGAAACGCTGCTCCTGAAGGCCTTTCGTTATTTGTAGATATAATCAAAAAAGAAAAGCCCTCCATTGTTCATTTTCATGAACTGGCACCTGGCAGGGGAATCAATATTTTTCATGTAGCAGCCGTTCACGAACTGGGCTTACCCATTGTGCTTACTTTTCATCTCTCTTCTTACACCTGTACAAAAGGGTCGTTGATATACCTGGATAAAATTAAATGTGATGGGATTATAAAAATCAGGAGATGCAGCGAATGTGTGTACGAGTCGAAAAATATAACGGGTACCAGGGCAGCCCTACTTACCAATATGGCGATGGGGTTATATCATGCAGGGATTAATCCCGTTAAGCTCAATAGCAGTATTGGCACCGCATTGGGTTATCCTTTTGTAATCAATAAAATAAAACAGGACCTTTTAAAACTATCCATGATGGCGGAGAAGATTGTGGTGTTGGCGGAATGGTACAAAAGGATACTGGAGCAGAATGGAGTGTCGCCGGATAAACTGGTATATATTAAGCAGGGATTAACCGGTAAAGAACAAAATAAAGCTCATCCATCACCTGGTATCAACCTTCCTTTGAAGGTAGTATTCATTGGTCGTATCAGCGCCTTAAAGGGGGTGCATTTATTAATAGATGCTGTTTGCCGGTTACCCGAAGATAAAATCAGTTTATGCATCTATGGACAGGAAACAGAAGATGATTATGCACTGGATTGTAAAAAAAGATCAGCAGGTAAAAAAAATATACACTGGATGGGGATGATCGCTTCCGAAGACGTGATAGATATGTTGGCACAGCATCATATCCTTTGTCTTCCTTCTACTTTTTCTGAGATGAGCCCGCTGGTTATCCAGGAAGCATTTGCGGCAGGGTTACCGGTACTGGCGTCAGATGTGTACGGAAATGCGGAACAAATAAAGGAGGGTGAAAATGGTTGGTTGTTCCGTTTTAAAGACAGTGATCATCTTGCTGAAAAACTGGCATTTTTAATAGATGATATCAGCAGGGTAAGTGCGGCAAGGGAAAGGTTACCTGTGGACAATACTTTCATAACTGTGGCGGAGCAACATGTAGCATTGTATGCCGGTATGCTGTAATAACAGATTTGTGAATAAAGTAAAATTTTTGATAAGGTTTTTTGTGTTTGGCAAAAATGCCGGGTGATTTATATCATATTCTTTAAAACTACCACAACTTACGTTTACCCGGTTTATTGCTGCAATGGCAATTGTGATCTTTCATTCAAGGGAAGCAATTTTGCCGGTTAAGTTTGAAGGCTTTGTAAATTTTACAGGTTACTTCAATGTATTTGTATCCTATTTCTTTGTTTTATCTGGTTTTATACTTACCATCAATTATCACAACATGAAGGGGGTTAAGCAGTTTTATATTAACCGGTTTGCACGCATTTATCCGCTGTATTTATTTGCATTTTTGCTTACAGTCGCCTTAATGATGAATGCCCGTACACCTAATATTACCATTAGCTTTGGTAATATATTTACCACGCTTTTTTTAATTCAATCCTGGTTTTCAAATTATGCAGTTAGTTATAATTACCCGGCCTGGTCTTTATCTGTGGAAGCTTTTTTTTACTTGCTGTTTCCCTTTGTTATTTATTTGTTGAGAAATCAATCATTGAGAAAACAGCTACTATTAGTATTTCTTTTTTGGTTGATTACTCAGCTTGTGTTTGGATGGATGACATATAGTACTTTTGGTTTCGGCTTTTCATTCTATTACCCGTTAAGTCATTTGTCTTCATTTTTGATGGGGGTTGCAGGGGGGAAGTTTTTTTTAAGCAACCCTGCTTTTTTAATTAAAAATACTTTCCGCCTGGAGCTGATATCAGTTATTGCATTAGTTGTAATCAGTTACCTGATTATATCACGCAACATCATCTTTTTCAAATTATACCACAATGGGTTGCTGGCGCCTTTTTTTATCATGCTGATTTATACAGTTACCCTTAGTAGACGAAAAATAATAAATGCCTTTAACCATAAGCGGCTTCAATACCTTGGTGAAATCAGTTATGGAATTTATATTCTACAGGTGCCTGTTTTAATATTGGTAACTGGCCTCGTTGACCGTAGTATTAAAACATCCGCTACCACTACATTTTACATTTATGTACCAATATTAATTTTATTTGCAGCCGTCACACATGAGTTGATTGAAAAGCCTTGCGGTGCTTTTTTAAAAAACAGGTTGACTAAATCAGGTATTGTTTGAGAATATTAATTATCATGGATCCTGGCATCTTGATACCCGTAAAAGGATATGGAGGCCATGAACGGCTGGTAGAAATGTTTGCCAAAGAATACCAGCAGATGGGCCACGAAGTTCACCTGCTGATAACTGCCGGTTCATCGGTTGAAGGCTGCGTGGTGTATCCATTTGGAAGGGAAGGTTTTCCACCTGCAAAGGCAGATGCATGGATGGCGGTTCCTGCTGCATGGAAATTTTTATACCTGCATAGAAGCTATTACGACCTGGTACATAATTTCGGAAGACTGGCCTACCTGTTGCCCATTCTCAGCAATTCCGTAAAAAAAATAATGACTTATGGCCGGGAAATCAGCATCCGCAATATCCGGTGGGTCAATAAGCTGCCCAATAAAAATATCGTGTTTACGGGTTGCAGTCAAAACCTGGTCAACAGGGGGGCTGCACCTGGCAGGTGGGTAACGGTACACAATGCCGTAAATTTTAATTTGTACAAACTACAGGAAAATTTGCCGCATGATGCGCCCCTGATTTTTTTGGGCCGGATAGAAGAAATAAAAGGTTGTCATACGGCCATTGCAGTGGCAAAAGCTACCGGTCGCAAATTGGTGATTGCAGGTACCGTATCAAAGCTACCACATGACACGGCCTATTTTAAAAATGTAGTAGAGCCTTCGATTGACGGGGAACAAATACAGTATGTCGGCCCGGTAAATGATGCGCAAAAGAATGAATGGCTGGGTAAGTGCAGGGCCCTGTTATTTCCCATAGAATGGGAAGAGCCCTTTGGTATAGTAATGGTGGAGGCAATGGCTTGTGGTACGCCGGTAATCGGGTTTACAAGAGGTTCGGTAGCAGAAGTAATTGATGAAGGAATAACCGGTTATAAGGTAAAGAATTTGGAAGGGATGTATAATGCGGTGAATGCCATCAACAACATCAACAGAACAACCTGCAGATTGGCTGCAATGAAACGGTTTGATGTAAGGGTGATTGCGGCGCAATACCTGGGGTTATAAAAAATGGGGTGATTTATATTATCAACCTGGTTTACCCCGAATACAGAACAGGGCTTCACCCAGTTCTGAGATCTGTCGCCCTTACAGGGCTGCTAAATGAAACAGCCCTGTAACGGCGACCGATCATAACGATGTGTGCAGCCCATCGTATTGCAGCGTGTCAATGCTGGCAAATGAAACAGCCCTGTAACGGCGACCGATCATAACGATGTGTGCAGCCCATCGTATTGCCGCGTGTCAATGCTGGCAAATGAAACAGCCCTGTAACGGCGACCGATCATAACGATGTGTGCAGCCCATCGTATTGCAGCGTGTCAATGCTGGCAAATG
>JBBQTL010000278.1:0-6749 GCA_038213285.1 Chitinophagales bacterium | reverse complement strand
AGCATGGTTGCTATGTGTTTATTGCCCATATTCAGCTTTACCAACGTAGCAAACCTAAGTTCTGCATTAGTGATACCAGGTGCTGTTTTTTGCAGTTGTTGTATAAATCCGGGATTAGCTTTGTCAAACATATCTTTAAATCGAAGCCAGTCAGTTTCTGTAAGTATAGACTGATTGAGCAATTCTTCATTTACCTGGGCATTTTGCTGAAATAACTGCAGTTGCAGTTTTTCAATCAATTCGTTTTTGGATATAATGTTTTGTGTAAATTCTTCCAGTTGTTTCGTGGCATTTTGTACTGCATCATATGCCTTTTGTTTTTGATAAAGCAATGATTGTTGCTTTGATAAATTTTCCTGCTGCTGCCGGCGAAACAGTAACCATGCTATGGCAAACAGCAGAACAAAGCCTGCCAACAATAAATTTCTTCTTGCCTGTTCTGTCTTTTTTTCAGTGAGCAGGATGTTTATCCGGTTAGCTGTTTTTTCGAAGTCAAGTTTTATTTGCACTACATCTGCCCGGCTACTGGCAATGGCCTGGTTAATAGAATCATTGATATGATGGTAGATATCACCATAATAAAAAGCACTGTCGGTAAGGTTGCTTTTTTTGAAAATTTCGCTCATGGCCTTATTTGCATTCTTGACAAATAAAGGGTTCACCGGTTTTCCGGCACTTACAATGTGTAATGACCTTCTTGCAAGCAGCAATGCAGAATCAATATTGTTTTTCCGTAAATAAATCAACGCAATACGATGCATGGTATTGCCTGCATTGTTTGGTTCATCATTCAATGTAATGTTATAATCCTTCCATAAAAGCGGCAGTGCCTGCTCATCTTTATGCTGTTCAAAATATACAGCACCGATATTACCGCTGATAATACCTTCCCATAGTGTATCATGTTGTTTTATAGCGGCTGATTGAGCTTTGCTGTACCAATATAGGGAAGAATCGTAACGGGCCATACGCTGATAGCAAAGGCCTATCGTATTTAAAACACTGGCATACCCGGCATTACCTGAAGCTTCAATACCAAGGTTGCTATATTTTATAGCCATTTCATACTCCTGCATGTTAAAATAAAGAACAGCAATGCCTGCTAATACTTCGGGTTTTTTATTATTAAAATTCCCCACGCCGGTTTTTTCCATAAGTTCTGCTGCCTTCTGGTAATAAAAAAGTGCAGTTTCTGTTCTTCCGGTTGCCCGGCAATGATCGGCATAAATGGTAATACATTCAAGCATTAAAAAATCATCGCCGCTTTCCACAGCCCTGCTGATGGCTTGTTCCATAAGCAGGTAAGGGTCGCTTTTATTAAATGGCGGACGGTAAATTATAATTGCTTTCCATAACATACTGCGGGCTGCCGTGTAAGGACTGGTACTGTTGCAGCGGGCCTCAAAGAAATTAAATAAGGCCACTCTTCTTGGTGAATCAGCCCTGGTAAAAGTATTTGTAAGCCATGCCTCATTTGCCGGGCTGTTTTTTTGACTTCGGTTGTTTACAATTTGCTCCAGCATCTTTTCATTCAGGGGCTGTGCCTGTAGCGAAGTAAAAGTAAAGTGTGCTGCTATGCAATAAACAAGAAATTTCATTCGGATGTAAAATAAATAATCCTGCTGTTAATACCGCAGGATTATTGGGTGGAGCTATTTGCTGGCCTCGCCCCGTTTAATGGCATACGAAACGAAACCATTGGTTCATCATATCAAATGCTTCATCTGCCACGAAGCATGGCAGTTTCATGGTGGTGCCTTTGTAGATTATTTGATCTACTAGCAGGATGTTTTTGTTGTTGATTTCTGATATAGCTTTTGCGAGATGTAATAAAGCAGGCAACGTTCTCCGCTATGCACAAAACCCATGGAAAGATTACTGTGAAGAAAGCCTTCAGGTCATTGGCGTTTAGAATAGGTTTCTATTCTATATATTATTCCTGCCTTTGATGTAAGCCTTAGTTTACGAAGATTGTAGAGAACCGGCATAGAATTCACCACTCCAAATAATGATCAATAATGACAGGTAAAGACTTAATTGTATAATTTTGAAACTAAATGAAAAGGTATGCCTAAAATAAGGCTAACCTTATTCTGCATTTTTTTAAAATTATGGTTCCTAAAATTTTATACCGGGCGGGTATAGCCGCTTGTTTGTTGTTAATCATTTCCTGCTTTCTGCCGTGGGCATATTTTGCAGATGCACATATAGTAAATGAAGCCGACCGCACGTTTACGGGGTTTTATAGTTACCGGAATAATTATGGCAAGCCGGGAAAGTTTTTGGTGATGCTTGGCTTAATTGCCATGGCACTGATGCTGCTGCCGAAAATATGGGCTAAAAGAACCAATTTATTTATATGTGCATTGGCAGTGGGATACGCAGTTAAAACTTATATTTTATTTGTTTCCTGTTACAATGCATACTGTCCCGAAAAAAAAGTGGGTATTTTTTTGATGCTGACTGCAACCATTGTTATGTTGATAGCATCTGCATTTCCACATCTTGCACTAAAAGAAGCAGGCAGCAAAAAACCGGAATAAATCCGGCTTTTCGCTAATTGAAATTGACTCCCTAAAACTATTTGAACTCTATTGCATGGAATAAATTTTGTGTTTACCCGGTAAAAGTATTATAAATATGATATGTTGCCAATACCCTAAAGTGGGTATTGCCATAAAATAAAAAAGCGGGTAATTTACCGGCTTTTTTATTTTACAGTAAGTAAATATTAATTTTTCTTTGCTTCTTTTACCCATGCATCTTTTAAAGAAACGGTCCGGTTAAATACCAGTTTATCCGTAGTTGTTTCTCTATCCAGGGAAAAATATCCTTTCCTGATAAATTGGTAATTAGTGGAAACAGCGGCGTCTTTTAAGGAGGGCTCCACGTATGCATTTTCAATTACCTGCAAAGAATCGGGGTTGATATAGTCTTTAAAATCGCCTTCTTCCTGTGCCGGATTTTCAACTTTGAATAACCGGTCGTATAAACGGATTTCGGCCTGTAAAGCGTGAGCCGCACTCACCCAATGGATGGTTCCCTTCACACTCATGCCGCTTGCTTCTCCTCCACTCTTTGTTTCAGGAATATAGCTGGCATGTACTTCAGTAACCAGTCCGTTTGCATCTTTTATGAATCCTTCGCATTTAACAATATAGGCGCTCTTTAATCTCACCGTTGCACCGGGTGCCAGGCGAAACCATTTCTTTACCGGTACTTCCATAAAATCTTCTCTTTCTATCCACAATTCTTTACTGAAAGGAACGATCCTTGTTCCGTAAGATTCATCTGGTCCGTTTTCACTTACAAGCTCTTCCGATTCTCCTTCAGGATAATTGGTGATGATCAGTTTCACCGGGTCAAGCACCGCCATTACACGATGGGCCAGTTTATTCAAATCTTCTCTTACACAAAATTCCAACAGGCTTACATCAATCAGGTTTTCTCTTTTGGCCACACCAATTCGGTCGCAGAAATTACGAATGCTTTCGGCTGTAAAACCTCTTCGGCGCATACCACTGATAGTCGGCATCCTGGGGTCATCCCAGCCGGTTACATGGCCTTCCATTACCAGTTGCAATAATTTGCGTTTACTCATCACCGTGTAAGTCAAATTGAGGCGGGCAAATTCATATTGTTTGGACGGGAAAATTTCGAGTTTTTGTATAAACCAGTCATACAATTCCCGGTGAGGGATAAACTCCAGGGTACAAATACTGTGGGTGATGTTTTCTATACTATCACTTTGGCCATGCGCAAAATCGTACATGGGGTAAATACACCAGTCATCGCCGGTACGGTGATGATGGGCCTTTTTAATGCGATAGATGATGGGATCACGCATGTGCATATTGTTAGCCGCCATATCTATCTTAGCCCTTAACACTTTTTCGCCATCTTGAAATTTACCTGCTTTCATTTCTGAAAATAAAACAAGGTTTTCTCCGATGGTTCGGTTTCGATATGGACTGTCTTTTCCGGGTTCGGTGGGGGAGCCTTTGAGTGCAGCTATTTCATCGGCATTCGAATCATCTACGTAGGCCAATCCTTTATTAATTAGTATTACAGCGAACCCATGTAGCTTGTCGAAATAATCACTGGCATATAATTCTTCTGCCCAGGTAAAACCCAGCCAGTTTACATCTTCCTTTATGCTGTCAACATATTCAGTCTCTTCTTTTACCGGGTTTGTGTCATCAAAGCGCAGATTCGTTTTACCTCCATATTTTAATGCTAACCCAAAATTCAGGCAAATGGCTTTAGCATGGCCGATGTGCAGATAGCCATTGGGCTCCGGCGGAAAACGGGTAAGAATGGTTGTATATTTCCCATTCTCCAGATCAGCTTCAATAATTTCTTCTATAAAGTTCAGGCTCTTTTCTTCAGACATCTTTTTATTTTTCAGTGGCAAATCTAACTAAGATATTTTAAACGGCTTTAGACTTTAACGAAGGATAAAGATTATTGAGTTTTTTTCATTTCTTCCAGCATCAAAATAATCTTATCTAATTTCTTTACTTCCAGGTCACGTATCTGTCTTTGTAGATATTCAATCTCTTTTTTCGCTTCAATATTTGTTTGGTAATCTTCCATCGCCTGTACCCTGTCGCGCTGGCTTTGCCTGTTTTGCGACATCATGATGATGGGGGCGGCGTAAGCTGCCTGGGTGGAAAAAATAAGATTTAATAAAATGAAAGGATAAACATCCCAGTGATGGATGAAGCCTACCACGTTTAACGCCATCCAGATCACAACAAACACACTTTGCAAAATAATGAATCGCCAGGAACCCATTCCATTGGCAACTGCATCTGCTATGCGGTCGCTCACTTTTAATGCGGCGGAGTGCTGATCATGCCAGTTTGCTTTGCTCATTGACTGCTTTTTTGAATGGTTAATGTTTTGCATTCATGTAAAAAAAAAGCCTTTGAATCCTAACGGAAAACAAAGGCTTTTTATAAGATAAAAATATTTTTAATCCGCTCTACCCATTCTTCTTAAGTAGGAAGCATGGGATGCAATGGCATGTCGCATTTTTGGATATTCAACGTAATTGATGCCAAAGTCGGCACAGGTTTGTTTTATTATTTTACTAATAGCTGGGTAGTGTATATGAGATACTTTTGGAAATAAATGATGCTCTATCTGGAAATTTAATCCACCCACTAGCCAGGAGATTAATTTATTCTTTGTGGCAAAATTGGCGGTAGTTTGTATCTGATGGATTGCCCATTCGTTTTCAATTTTATTGGTATCTGCAACCGGCATCGGGAAATCAGTATGTTCAACAGTGTGCGCCAATTGAAATACAATACTGATTACAAATCCGGTAACCATGCTGGCAATCAGAAAACCAACCATCCAGCTTACAAAACCAACTGTATAGATGGGTAATACAATAAATAAAATGGCGTATCCAACCTTCGCTCCCCAAAATCCGAAATGTTCTTTGACACTTAATTTTTTTATCGGCACCGATCCAATTCTCTTCTTAAAATATTTTTGATAGTCGGTTAGGAAAACCCAGATAAGGTGTAATAATGTGTAAAGAAACCAAACATAATAATGCTGAAAGCGATGCATCCAGTAACGCTTTTGCGTGGTACACATTCTCAGGTAAGGCTTTATTTCAATATCGTCATCAATTCCATCAATGTTGGTGTAAGTGTGATGAATAATATTGTGCTTCATATTCCACATGATGCTGCTGGCACCCAGGAAATTAACTGAAATAGCAGCCATTCTGTTTAGCGATTTGCTTTTACTGAAACTTCCGTGACTTCCATCATGCATTACATTGAATCCAATAGCGGCTGTAAAACAACCTAATAGTACACATTCCACAATGGCAAGCCAGGTAGAGGGAGTGAAATATACTAAGTGGACATATAATGCAAAATAGGCTGCAAAGAAAAAAATAGCTTTGAAATGAAGACTGAAATTTCCTGTAGCCGCTTTTTTTCTATCAGTAAAATATTGATTTACCCTTTTTTTTAATTCCTGGTGAAAATCGGTGCTGGTTTGTATAAATTTTGGAGTGGCCATTAACTTGAATTTAATAGGCTGCAAAACTACGTCTTTATTGGCTTTTCACCAGTTTTGTTTATACCCAAATTAGGTATTTTGCTTTATAAATGAATCAAAACTACTAAAACCGATCATTTTTTTACTGATAAACCCTTCCGCGTAGTTGACGCCGATCATTTTACCATACATTTTTGACCGGTAAATTACGCTTTCTAAAAAATCGGGCGTTGAAATATAGGTTGGGGGCTCATTCAAACCCGGGTTATGAAACTGGGTTCCATAGGCGTTGATAGCTTCCAGTTTTTGATCCATTACATCAGAAATGTCTATCACAAAATTGGGATGCAGGTATTTATCTTGTATAAAATTAAATACATACTTTGGCCGCCAAGCTTCCTGTAATATTCCGTTTTCATTAGTTTCTATTTTTCGTAATCCCGATAAAAACGCAGCATCCTCTACTAACCGGGCACTTCGTCCATGATCCGGATGACGGTCTTCAGGAGCATTGCAAAAGATAATGTCAGGTTGGTATTTTCTTATGGCAGCTATTACTTTACGTTGGTGCGCTTCATCATTTTGAAAAAATCCATCCGCCAGTTGCAGGTTTTCCCTCACATCCAGGTGCAGAATTTTTGCCGCCGCTGCTGCCTCTTCTTTCCTGGTTTCAGCGTTGCCACGGGTTCCCAATTCACCTTGTGTTAAGTCAACTACACCTG
>JBBQTL010000277.1:0-6864 GCA_038213285.1 Chitinophagales bacterium | reverse complement strand
ATTTCGCCTTTGTTTATCGGGTCGATATGGTGTATCTGTACGCCAACATTTCCTGCCGGGTGAGGGCCATCCATCTTATTAATTTCCACCCCTTTTGCATTGGTGAAAACTTTGGCCTTTGTTATACCAGCATGAATATTTAAGTGAACTTTACTGGCTGTTAATTTTTTAAGCGCATCTAATCCTGTTTGAAATAATGTGTCATTCCCCTCCATTATAAAATCCATATCGGGTGCCAGTGGGTTACTATCGAATGCGGATATGAACACAGATTTGGGTGTTTCATTCGGATTGGCAATCATTCCGAAGGGCCGCTGGCGAATGAACGGCCATGCACCGCTATTTAATAATGAATGGATAACTTCCTCCCTGCTCAAATCGTTTGGATCAGCTTTATCAAAAGCAACATAGGTAATTTCTTTATCGGCGAGTATTTTTACTTCCAGCAATTTCCGTTTTTCTCCGCGAACAATTTCAATAACTTCTCCGCTTACAGGTGAGCAGAATTTAATCGCTTCGTTATTTTTGTCACTAAACAAAACTGTTCCGGCTTGTACGTCATCACCCTCTTTCACTAATAATTTAGGAGTGAGTCCGATGAAATCAGGTGGCTTAATAACAAAAGTATCAGGTAATGGCAGATTTAAAAATTCTTTAATGGCTTCACCTGCCAGTTTGATATTTAAGCCTTTTTTAATCTTAATATATTTTGACATACAGGTAAATTGATTTCGTGCAACCGTATCAACAAAAGTATAAATTAATTTGGTGATGAGAAATATTTATCAAATTGTATTTAAATAAGTGAATGATTTTCCAATTCAATTTTTGTAAATTACCATATTAATTAAACGCACGCTTTAGAATAATAAATTTCCATCCGGAATATAAATAAATATTTGGCCGCTTTAGTTTTAAACTTTGCTAAAAAATATTATATTTATAGTGAGATGATAATCCCCCTTGTAAGCTTTTTTAAAGGTATAAGAAAAACGGCCTGGCACTACATTTAGCGATCAAAAAAAAGAAACAACCAATAAAAGATTTCTCTAAATTACTACAACAGTATTTATTCGTTTTTGACAAAGATTTATTCATCCACTTAAGACAAATACATCATGGGAACAGTAAGCAGTATTTTGAGAACAAAAGGTAATACAATCTTTTCAATCAGCCCGGACATCACCGTTTATGATGCCCTTGAATTAATGGTTGAAAAAAACGTAAGCGCCCTGCTTGTGGTAGAAAACGAAAAATTAGCGGGCATTTTTACTGAAAGGGATTATGCAAGGAAAGTAATATTGAAAGGAAAGGCTTCCAGGGAAACAAAGATCCGGGAGATCATGACAGGCGATTTAATTACTGTAGAACCCGGTAGCTCCATTGATACTTGTATGAGATTAATGACAAGCAGGTTCATCAGGCATTTACCTGTGGTGGAAAATGGCGATTTGCTTGGGATCATTTCTATAGGTGATGTGGTAAAGCACGTTATTGAGGATCAAAAATTCATTATCGAAAATATGGAACATTATATAACCGGGGGATAATTTGCCACATTCCAATACTTCTGAACAAGGAAATAGTTTTTTATTGGTTAGAATCAATGATTAACTGCCAACCCGATTCGGGGTTATGTCGAATTGTGGTATTCATTTTCACCCGGTTTCACGCGGGGCTATTCACATTAAACCCCCGTGGGGTCATTACCTAAAATATAATACAGCAATGATTTTAGTTTACGGACAGATCATGAACGCTGAATTAAAACCCGGACAGAATAAATATACAATTCTTCCGCTCGGAGTCTTTTACCCGGAGACTCAGAGCAAAAGAAATCTGACTATTGTATCTGTGTATTCCGATAACCATCGGATCTTGCCTGAAAATCCATGCTATTAAAATCACATTCATTTAAGACGGCAATTTGTCGATACAACATTTTTTAAACTTTTTACCACTACCACAGTGGCATGGGTCATTCCTGCCAATTTTAACTGGAGCCGTTGGCTTACTAAAACTGTCGTCAAATTCATCCTCTTCATTTGATGAATAACCATACCAGGTACTTGAAATTCTTTGGTATAATTCAAAAATGGATTCAACATTTTTTTTACGGTCGTGGGTTGGTGATCCTTTAAAAAAAACCTCCACCTCTTCATAGTCTCCGTTCACCTCCAGGCTAACATATTTTTTATCAAACAATTCCTTAATGGATGGAAGCAATTCTGAAAGTCCGGCGTCTATCGCATTGCCTACAGCCAATCCTAAAAATTCACTGTCTATAATATTACCGTTCATACCCGCAAGGCTGAAACCGGCAAATACTTCCTTAAAAATTATTGAAACCTCATTTGTTTTTTCCGGATGGTGCAGCACAGTCTGTACAAGTGCATCCGATGCCAGTGCTTTTGACAGTGCCCCAACTCCCGGTTTCATCATGAAGTTTTTTAATAAGCCCAGGTTATTTTGCGAAAGCATATAAACGGGCAGCCATACAGTAGATGTTAAATGGTCTCCCAGCCAAAAGTCAATTACTTCTTTATCATTTTCCAAAAATTTTAAAATAACCGGCAAACTATTCTCCGATCTTAATTCGCTTAATAAAAATAGCGCATGAAGTGTTAAAACCTGCTCATTCTCTATATATACCAGGCCCTTAAAATACTGGTATCGGTCAACGGCATCTGATAATATTTTTTCAAGGTAGGTGATTACGGTTTCACGGGGCAGGGCCAATATCGCATGTAATTTTTCTTCCGGTATGCCTATCCCGTGCTGGTACAGGTTATTTATCTCCGTATGATGAAAACCGGGTGGTATTTGTTGTTTCGAGCAGGGACTGGCATTATGCATTCAACGCTAATTTTTGCTTTCTTCGCCTCGGTCATTTTATTAAATTTAATTTTCATCCTTTCCATGAGCACTACTTCTTCTGCGGCTTTGGTGTCGTAATGCCCAGGTGCGCAGGCTTGTAAAACTGTAAGCTTTTTTTCGGCGGCATCGATGTTTCCCATAGCAATATAATAGCAAACCGCCACTTTGTAAAAGCCGGCGACTTCCGAGAGATGAAATAAGTCCCTGTCTGGATAAAGCGCTTTTAACTCCATCGCCGCCCCTAAAATTCCAGGTATTTCAACTGCCATGCCACCGGATATATATTTGTAGGCCAGGTTTATTTGCCAAATAAATAGTTGGGGTGGAGTGCAAGGATTTGATTCGTTATTTCACTTGATTTAATATATTCCCCGTTCGACACATAGGCCACCGACAAAAAATTTTTTAACTGGGGGTTGGAGGGATATTTTAGTATTAACGCTTTCAGCCGCGGGATAATTTTTTTATTATTTTTTTGCTGGCATTCCATAAACAATTTATTTAACACCAATGACAATGCTTCATCAATGCTAAATTCCTTATTTTGAAAACGGGGATCCTCAGTAATACTATAACCGGCTGCCTGGTATTGTGTATATATATATGTAAATAAATTTTAGGAAAATTAGATAACTTTTAAAAGTGTCAAAACTAATGTACTAAATATCGTGAACCAATTTTTTTTGCAGCTCTTCTAGTATGAAATATGTTTTTTTCATTTTCCTGGTCATTAAATTATTCCGTACAAAAGTAATAACTTAGATTAATCTAACAAATACTATTTTATTGGTTTACAATTTCAGGCATGAACGCTAACTTTTAGTATTAGTTTTGTAACATGAACTCATACACAGAAGAAAATTATTTGAAAACACTCTTTAATCTTGCCAACGAAAAAGGTGAAGTGAGTGTGAATGAGCTAAGTAAAAGGCTGAAAATAAAAATGCCTACGGTAAACAGCATGATGAAAAAGCTGGCGGATAAGAAATTGGTGCATTACGAAAGCTATAAACCCCTACGACTTACTGATAAAGGTAAAAAAGAAGCCGGACTGGTGATAAGAAAACACCGGCTTACCGAAATGTTTTTGGTACAAAAAATGGGCTTTGGCTGGGAAGCGGTACATGAGATTGCCGAACAAATAGAACACCTGCATTCGCCCCATTTTTTTGAAAAGGTGGATGAGATGCTTGGATACCCAACTATCGATCCGCATGGTTCTCCGATACCCGATAAAACCGGGCAAATAGATTGGGTACAGTATGAAAAGCTGAGTGATTGTATGGCAGGCGAAACTGTAAAACTGGCTGCTGTAATTCATTCCACAGATGATTTTCTGAAATTTCTAAATAGCCGGGAACTACAGTTGGGATTAAAAATAAAAATAAAATCAGTAGAACAATTTGACGGCAGTATGGTAGTCGCCTATAATAAAAAAACTGCTGAAACATTGAGCCACACGGTATGTGAAAGATTACTTATAAAGAAGTTGTAGCAGGTGTTACTTTCAACGATATCATGGTTATTGCCTTTATTGAAATCCCAGGAGCACCCCCTGGCGCAGGAGCCGATAGCTATCGGCTGTCCTGTGTGTGCCTTGTTACTAATCCCGATCTTTAACACAATCCATCATAACAATATTCAGCAGCCCCTTTTTCTCTTATGTAATCATCCGTCCAACTTGCTATTGTTGACGTGGTAAAATATACAGCGCTGTTGTCAATAAATTTATACCTGGTACTCCTGGTACATTTAATTATATCGTTATACTTAAACTTAGGCAGCTGCTATATTTTTTAACTTAAACCAGTAATAACAAAGCCGACACAGGACGGAGTTCTGCGCCTACCTTTTTTGGGCAGACAAAATACAGATTGCTATTTATGGAGGGAATTGGTTCTTTTGATAATGGAAGGAATTTTAATTGCAACGTTTGTCTTCACAGGTATGCCAAAAAAAGGCGTACCATCTGGCGTCCAGGTAAACTGCTGTGCCCGCGGGGAACGGAATTTTCCACACCCATCTCCTTCCCTGCTATTGGCATGGTATAGTATCCAGTCTTGTTTTCCATCCGGCGATTTAAAAAATGAATTGTGGCCAGGTGCATATACTTTGTTCTTTGCACTTTTTTTAAATACCGGTTGCGGCGATTTTTTCCAGGAAGCCGGGTCCATTAAATTGCTCTCCTCATTTGCAGTAAGCATACCCAATGCATAAAATTCTGTCCAGCAGCCGCTGGCTGAATAAATTAAAAACAGTTTGTCTTTTTTGGCTAAAATTTGCGGCCCTTCATTCACATTTACATGCGGCACATCATTTGGGTTATCCAAATCGCCATGTGTTTCCCAATCCAGCTCGGGGGTAGAAATTTTAACCCGCTCGCCTTTTACTGTCCAGGGGTTGCTCATGGTGCTGATATAAATATTTTGCTGAGCATTGATATCCCCTTCCCACCCAGACCAGATTAAATACAGTTTATTTTTATGTTCATATACAGAACCATCTATGCTCCATTTATCATTGGGCGTTGCTAGTTTGCCTTTCATTTTCCATTCACCATCCATGGGGTCGGCAGCATCATTTTCTAAAATCCATAAGCGGTGGTCAACATTATTGCCGCTGTCGGCTGCAAAATAAATATACCATTTGCCCTGCAGCCAGTGTATTTCAGGCGCCCATATTTCTTTGGAATAAGGGCCGGTGGCGGGAGGTGTAAAAACTATTTTCTTTTGTGCTGTACGCAACAAGGCAATACTTTTTGTTTTCCACACGGTGATGTTTTTGCCAGTGGTATGCGTATAGTAGTAAAATCCATTTTTATAAATACACCACGGGTCTGCACCGGCCGGTAATAAAGGATTGGTAAATGTGGTGGATGACTGTGCAGATGCATTTGTAAAATGTGCACAGCAAAAAAACAGTTGATAATAAAGGAGGTATTTTATCATGACAAAAAATTTCAGCCATCTTTTTTATGTTAAGATTGGCTTTATAATGATGACAAACATATAAACTGGCATCCGATCAAGAGCATTGAAAAATGCGGCAGATAGCTATAGTAATAGTAAATGGACGATCAATAAACAAGAGCGTTGTATTCAATCCATCACAGTCCAGGAATGTAACTACATATTATCAATGTTTATGTACCCATTAATATCTTCCAGAAGATATCTGTTCCATACATTTGGAGCACTATTTTAAATTACATCCTTCAGTTAATGTGGTCTTTCAAATGATCATTCTGTTCAATTTATATTAGTCTGGACCGGTATGAACTGAGTGTATTTTAAATCCGATAGCTATCGGATCATCCTGCTCTGGGCGCAACAAAGCAGTATACACTTTTTTTAAAAGGGACTTTCAAAGGTTATAAACATTCGCTTATTTCGCCGCACTTTTGACCTCACCCCCAACCCCTCTCCCAAGGAGAGGGGAGCTTGACTCTGAGTTTGAAATTGTATTCGATTGGCTATCAGTCACCTAGCAATGGTGTATATATAATTGTCCCACATTGGTTTGTGAGGACACAAACTACAGCACCGGCATGAACAAGTTATTGTTCTCCCGCTGGCACATTGATTGCAACGCCTGTTTGTAAGGGCATTCCAAAATTTGGCGTACCATCCGCTTTCCAGGTAAATTTCTGGATGCGTATATTTCTGTTTCCGCCACATCCCTGGCCGGCGCTGGTGTTGGCATGGTACATGATCCAGTCTTCCGTACCATCAGGTGATTTAAAAAATGCATTGTGGCCGGGACCATACACATTGCCACCGGGGTTTTTAGTAAATACCGGTTGCTGTTGTTTTACCCAATCCGCCGCAATCAATGGGTTGCCGCCATCTTTTAAGTTGAGCATACCCAGGGCATAATCATCCGTCCAGCAGCCACTGGCTGAGAAGGGAAGAAAAACTTTACCGCTGTTGTTTTTTAAAATTTGCGGTGCCTCATTAACAGGACCACCATTTATCTCCCAGGCCAGTG
>JBBQTL010000276.1:0-6876 GCA_038213285.1 Chitinophagales bacterium | reverse complement strand
GGTTCAGTTTCATACCGGGAGAAGGCTTTGAAATCGAAAATGACCGGGAATGTTTTTTTCGGGAATATAAATGCTACGTTACAAAATGTCACAAATTTGCCACAACGGATTAAAGTAAATGGGCTGTTAAAATTAAATGCCTCCGCTAAATTTTTAGGGGTTGGTAACTTAACCACCGAATGGCAATTTCCTTTAAATGCAAACAACGGAGCATTCCATATTGAAGGCAGGATGGGCAGTATGAATGCAAATGTTTTAAATCCAATCATTGGGCCACTGGCGATGGCTTCCGTGAAACAAGGCATGATTGATGAGGTGAAGTTTACGATGGATGGTACTGATAACAAAGCTGTCGCCAGTATATTATTCCTTTATCATGATTTAAAAATGGACCTGCTAAAAAAGGGAGCCGATTCCGCTTTAAAGAAGAAAGGGTTGTTAAGCGCACTTGCCAATGCGATCATTAAAAACGAAAACAACAAGGCAACAAAAACAGAGCAGGTCACTTATGACCGGGATATCAACAAATCATTTTTTAATCTTGTTTGGAAAACAATTTTTACAGGGGCAAAAAAAACAGCGATGTGAGGAATGAGTGATGAGTGATGAGTGATGAGTGATGAGTAATGAGTAAAGAGTATTTGAATAATGAATGATGAATGATGAATGAGTGACGAGTAAATAGTCAATGATGAGTGATTAATATTTGGTGCTAAGTGTGGCCAGCTTTTCTATTCGGATATTCTAAAATTTAAGTGACAGATATTAAACCTTGCAGTGGATACTATAAATTTGACATGTTTTTTAAAATACAGTACGACTTAGATGCAAATATCTTTTTTAGCTTTTTTAAAAGTTCAGTTCCTTATCATAGCCCGACACACTTTATATTCAAGGCGTTTTTTTTGCTTTTCAATACGGGTTTCAAATTTCGGTGGATACTTTCCTATAGCGCTTACAGGAACACAACACTCAAAAATGCGTGTTTAGTTAATAGTGGGAGTTTAATTATCAAACATTACTCATTACTCATCACTCATCATTCATCACTCATCATTCATCAAATTGATCCCCCTTCTATTAAAACAGACTCGGTAGTTAGTTCCTGAATAAAAGTACTTCCGGCAATGCAGGCCATCATGCTTGAAAATGCAAGCTTACCTAATTTATAACCACTGGTTTCTACATACGTAATTTCCGGGTAAAACAATTTTGGGATCAGGCCATTGCTGATGGCGATTACCGCTATATCATCCGGTATCTTCAAACCGAATTTTTGTATTGCTTTCAATACGCCGGTCAATATCTCATCACTCATACAAAAAACGGTATCAGGTTTTCCCGGCAGTGCATCCCGGGTAATGGTTTCCGCTTCCGTGGCACTATTTGCATGTTGTATATCCAGTTTAATTTGGTTGCCGATGGTTTTCGTAAAGGCAGCCAGCCTTTTTTTAGTTATTGAGAGATTAATATTTCCAAATACAGACAGCACTTTTCTTTTTTTCTTGTCTATAATAGTATTGGCGGCCATTGTTGCAGAAGCTTCATCCGCTACACATACTTTATTGCAATTATTTATATCCGGCACCTTATCAAAAAATATTACAGGAATATCCAGTTCTTTGAGTTTCAAATAAGCTTCCACATTACTGGTTTGCGAAGATATACAGGCAAACAGCCCGCTGATCCGGTTTTGGCGACAAAGTTTTAAATTGGAAATTTCTATTTGGGGGTCGTCGCCGGACTGCAATATCATTAGGGAATAATTGTTCCTCCGGCTTTCTTCCTCCACTGAGGAAATAAATGAGTGATAAAAAAAATTGGATATAAAGGGCACCACTAATCCAAAGACGTTGCTTTTGCTCGTTCGAAGTTGAATGGCATTGGCGTTAGGCTCATAGTCAAGTGTATTAGCGAGTTCTGTTACCCGTTGTTTGGTTCTGTCAGCAATATCCGGATGATTTTTAAGCGCCCTTGATACAGTTGAAATACTAATTCCCAACACTTTGGAGATTTCTTTAAGCGTAGTATTATTCATAGTGTTATTGTAAATGAAAAACAATTATGATGGAGAAAAGAATATATTAACCGCAAACCGTTTCGCAAACAATTCCGCAAACGTTTGCAGTAAATCTATCCTTTTTTTTGATTTTTTTGAACTTTTTTAAGATAATTTTATTATCAGATGTGTAAATTGTACATAGAATAATATTTTACCGGTTTTAGATAAAATAGTATTAATTTGTAATTGATTTCTGCTATTACTACATTGAATCAGCTTTTTTTTAAAAACAAAACTAAACGATTATGCTTCTTGCTATGATGAGAAAATCTGCTATGCTGTTGCTGGCAGTTTTTGGGTTTGCAACTTTTGCACTCGCCCAAAACAAAACGGTTACTGGCACGGTAACTGACAAAAAAGGGGAACCTCTTCCCGGGGTTACTGTTTCCATTAAGAACACAAAGATCGCTACATCCACCAATGCGCAGGGGACTTACACGTTAGCAAACGTACCCAATGATGGGATATTGACGTTTACTGGGGTAGGTGTTGTATCCTCTGAGGTTAATGTAAATGGCAATAGTGTGCTTAACACTGACGTTGAAACGAGTGTAGGTAACCTGAATGAGGTTGTTGTAGTGGGTTATGGTACCGCAAAACGAAAAGACCTTACCGGGTCGGTAGCGTCCGTGTCTTCTAAAGATTTTAACAAAGGAAACTATGCTTCACCTGACCAATTGATACAGGGTAAAGCTGCCGGTGTGTTGGTTATGCAAAATACCGGACAACCAGGTGGTGCAGCCACGGTTAGGATCAGGGGAAATTCTTCCATCAGGTCTGGAAATCAACCCTTGTATGTGATTGACAACGTACCTTTATCCGGCAGTTCTGCACGTCCTGGTGGAAGCGGCGGTGGTTTTGGAAGTGATGGTGGCAACCCGCTTGCTTACATCAATCCAAATGATATTGCTAACATAGAAATTTTAAAGGATGCCTCTGCAACAGCTATTTATGGCTCAAGGGGTGCGAACGGGGTGGTTTTGATCACAACTAAACGTGGCAAATCAGGTTCACCGCAGGTAGATGCAAACGCTTCAACAGGTGCATCATCTTTATTAAAAAGACTGGAAGTATTAAATGCAGGCGAATACAGGAAAGCATTGAAAGATTATAACCTTACTGGT
The DNA here is from genome assembly GCA_038213285.1 of Chitinophagales bacterium. Taxonomy (GTDB): domain Bacteria; phylum Bacteroidota; class Bacteroidia; order Chitinophagales; family Chitinophagaceae; genus Ferruginibacter. Next base: position 3,690 of record JBBQTL010000276.1, on the reverse strand, counting down.
GGTGATTTTGGTGGAAGCGTGGATGCATTTGATGCTATCACCCGTACCGGGATAACCCAAAATTATAATGTAGCAATCGGAGGTGGTACCGAGGATGGCCGTTATCGTCTTTCGGCAGGTTATCTTGATCAGCAGGGTATTATAGAAACGTCGAATTTTAAGAAGTTTACAGCCAACCTTACTAGTAGTTTTAAATTGCTGCCAAGTAAAAAATTGGGGCTTGATTTCAATGTATTGGTTACACAAACCAACGAGGATATTGCACCTATTTCACAATTTGTAGGCTTTACCGGTAACCTTATTTCGCAGGCTTTGCAATGGAACCCTACCCATCCTTTAATAAAACCCGGCACTGATTCAGCGTGGATTGACCCTGCTGTTGGCGCAACTACCATTAACCCTTTGGCCCAGTTGAATTATTTTAAAGACCAGGCAAAGATCAATACCATCCTTGCCAGCATATCTCCTTCATATAAAATCACCAATAACCTTGAGTATAGGTTTTTATACAGTGTTAACCGCCAGGTAGGTGTAAGAAGGGGACAAGTGAACAGGCTATTAAATATAGTGGGTATTGAAGGAAGGGGTACAGCCTTTATAGGAAACAATGAACAAACCAATACGCAGGTCACTAACACATTGAACTATAATAAAAAAGTAAATTCTAACCTTAATGTTAATGCGGTTGTTGGACATGAGTGGCTCATATTTGATACACGGGGCAATACTCAATCTGGCCAGGATTTTACAAACGTGGGTTTAGATTATTATAATTATACTAATTATTCTACTCAAAGCAGTAGGGGGATATCCTCTTTTGTTTCTCCAACTACCGAATTGCAATCTTTCTTTGCACGTGCTATCGTAAATTATAAAGACAAGTATTTGATAACCGGAACGATCAGGGCGGACGGCTCTACCAGATTTGGTGAAAGCAAAAAATATGGGTATTTCCCATCAGTCGGTTTAGCCTGGAATGTATCGCAGGAAGATTTTTTAGCAAACAGCGGGTTTATAAAGAACTTGAAATTCCGTGCAAGCTGGGGTAAAACCGGAAATCAGGAGTTTCCTTCCGGTGCGTCTTTAAACAGGTTTCGGATTGGACAAGGATCGTTTGAACGAGCTAACTTCGTTAATTCTGATTTGAGGTGGGAAACATCTGCTACCACCAATTTGGGAATCGACTTCTCTGTCTTCTCCGACAGGCTTTCTGGCACTGTTGACTATTTCCATAAAAAGACAACCGACGTATTGTTCGAAAACACGCTTGTTCTGCCTGCACCTTCTGGAAGGATATGGGTTAACTTACCCGGTGGTTATGTTTTAAACAAAGGAGTGGAGATATCGTTAATGGGTGGAATAATAAGGGGCAAGGATTTAAACTGGAACCTTAGTGGTAATGTCTCGTTTCTTCAAAACACGGTTGACGGTTTAGAAACGTTTTTTGAAACGGCAGAACTTAGGGGACAAGGTTTTTCTAATGTACGAGGTCAACGATTAGTGAACGGTCAGCCACTGAATGTATGGTACCTGAGGAGGTTTGAAGGTATCGATAAAGGCACAGGACAAAGTATTTATGCAGACGGAGGTAATACACTGTATTATTCCGGAAGCCCCAATCCTAAAATGTTGTTGGGATTTTCTACCGATGTCAGTTACAAAAAGTTTACTGCTGTTGTGAACATGAATGGGAATTTCGGGCAATATATATATAATAATACTGCAGCTTCCGTACTTGGGATAGGCAATTTAGGAACCAGGAATATTGCCAAGGATTTGATTGGCGGTAGTGTTCAGGAAGCCATATCCAATGCACCGGCGCCGTCTACCCGCAACCTCGAGAAAGGGAATTACCTAAAAATGGCCAATGCCAGTATCGGCTATAGGGTGGGCAATGTCGGTAATGCTATTAAAAACCTGTATATTTCGCTCACCGGTCAAAATCTCTTTATAATAACCAAATACAAAGGGTTCGATCCGGAAGTTAACAACGATGCAGGTTTTGGAGGAATACCTTCCTTCGGTGTTGAATATATACCATTCCCATCTGCGAGGACAATTAATTTAGGAGTAAACTTTTCATTATAGTTTTAATTAAATTTTTTTTATGAAAAATATCAAAAAATTATGCGTTTTATTTGTTGCACTCACCATGTTTTCCTGCACTAAACTTAATGAAGAGTTAAGGAGTGAATTGGAGATAAGCAATAGTGGTATTACAGCAGATCAATTATTAATCGGTACTTACAATAATATCTCCCAAACGTTCCAGGGAAATTCTAATCTATGGGCTGCCCAGGAAATCAGTAGTGATGAAGCAATTGCCCCAACCCGTGGCCCGGATTGGGATGACAATGGAGAGTGGAGGGCTTTATACTTGCATACATGGAATAATAATCAAGGCCAGGTTAGGGGTGCTTTCGGTGATTTGTTAAATGCACAATTTGCGGCTTCCAACGTACTGCAATTTAAACCTTCTCCCCAGCAGGCGGCAGAAGCAAGATACCTCAGGGCCTTATCTATGTATTGGGTGTTGGATGGTTATGACCAGGTGCCATACAGGGAAAACCTTATTGACTATAAAATATTGCCAAAAACACTTAAGGGTTTAGAGGCATTAGATTTTATTGTTAGTGAATTAAATGCAATACTTGCTACGCTTCCTGATACGGGGCCTGCTTATCTGGCAAATAAAAATGCTGCCCGGGCCTTATTAATGAAGATTTACCTTAACAAGGGAGTATATGCCAACAGGGCTGCACCAACTTTCAGCCCGGCAGATATGAACCAGGTGATTGCTTTGGCCGACCAGATTATTACCAGTAACAAATATTCGTTATTGGATAGATATTTCGATAATTTCTCTCCAGATAATAATGTAAAATCAACCGAAAATATATTTACGTTTAATGGTGATGCTGCAGCAAACAGGGGAGGAAACGTTCGTGGATTTGCATTTATGGTTTCCCACTATAATATGAACCCCGGTGGGTGGAATGGTTTTTCAACACTCTCTGATTTTTACGATAAATTTGATGCCGCTGATAAAAGACTGGGTGGATTTTATACCTATCCCGGTTCACTTCCAAATCCTGGTAGTAGGCAAAATATCGGGTTCCTGATAGGCCAACAATACAATTTAACTACTGGTGCTGCTTTACAAGACAGGAAAGGTGCACCCTTAAGTTTTACCAGGGAAGTAAAGTTGAGAGAAACAGGTAATAATTTGGAGGTAACAGGAATCAGGCCCATTAAGTATGCTTATGATTATGGAACTCCAGGAGATCAGAAGAATAATGATTTCGCTGTTTTTAGGTTAGCTGATGTTTTACTAATGAAGGCAGAGGCAATTCTTCGGGGCGGCACAGGTACTGCGGCTGGATCTTATGGAAGTACTGCTGTTGATATTGTGAATAAAATACGTGCGAAACGCGGTGTTGCAGATTTTACCTCAATTACGCTTAATAGCCTGTACGATGAAAGGGGCAGGGAAATGTATTGGGAAGGTTACAGGAGACAAGACCAAATACGTTTTGGAAGATATTTACTTGCATTCCAGGAAAAGCCGGCAAGCGATCCTAAATCACTTTTATTCCCTATCCCAGGCGATCAGTTAGCAGCGAACCCTAATCTGACACAAAATACGGGATATTAATTCATAAATTTTTTTTGAATAAATTAAAAGATCAT
>JBBQTL010000275.1:0-6890 GCA_038213285.1 Chitinophagales bacterium | reverse complement strand
TAATGATGGCTTAGCGGATATTTATTTTACTTCCAATCAATTTTCAAACAAACTCTATCTAAATAAAGGAGGGTTTCAGTTTGAAGATATTACAGCCAGGGCAGGTGTAGAAGGGAAAGGGAACTGGAAAACCGGTGTAACACTGGTTGATATCAACAATGATGGGTTCCTGGATATATATGTTTCTGAAGTGGGGGTATTCAGTATGCTTACAGATGATTTCAACAGGGATGGAAAACCGGATTGTATTAAAGGCGGCAACTTTTATGGCGTATCGCCTTTTGAAGGCCGTTACGATGCATCCCATCCCAATCTTTTTTTAGGAAATGGAAATGGTACTTATGCAATGCAGCACGGCTTCGAACAAAGTCTTGACATAAGGGGAGAAATACGGGACATCAAAAAGATCAGGCTTTCGGGCGGCCGGTTCAGCTTGATCTTTGCCCGCAACAATGATAAGCCGGTATTCCTTGCATACTAAAGTGAACAAGGGATAAAACAGTGGAAAATTTAGTATGAACCTGGCAGAAGTTTTTCAATTTAACTTCATTGGCGTCGTCCGCCGCGGCGGATACATTTTATCAATGAGGAGCAAAATATCAACTCACTGATTTATCCATTGCGTAATATTGCTGTTTCTGTGCAGAAATTGAAATTAAATTAGAATAAATGCACTTGCCTTAATAATAAATTATGATTCGAAATATTTTAATGATTGTATGTTTTGCGATTAGCAGTAGCCTACATGCTCAAACTGGATATCAGCAATATACCAACCTGCAAAAAAAAATTGCCACCGGGTGGAATACCTGGAGCTATGGCAGTATGCTCAACCACGTATTATTGCCGGAAGGACTAAGTGTGAAAGTGAACCTAAGGCATGCTGGGATTGGAACGCCTTACGATCCCAATTATTTTATGAATGAAATTACGGTTGATAAAACAGGAATGGTTCGTCCCATCGCACATACTTTTGACGGCGCCTATACCGAACTAATCATAGACAACTGGTATGGCAATTCCATAAGGGTACAAACGGCTGCATCGGGAAGGGATATTGTTATATTGGTAACACCTATCAAATATTCTGCTAACGTACAATATTATGTAGAATTGGAAACAGGCTTTTTGTGGAACCGTCCCGGAACGCTTAGGCGAAACGGTGAAATGATAATGGCCGCTTGTGGCGCCCAACAATATATCATCCGTTCCACTGGCGATGTAACGGATACTTATCATCCTTATAGTACGCCCTATCTTGCCATAAAGGGAGATACAACCATTGGGTTTTATACCGGTAATAAAAAATCTTTGGGGGCTGTAAAAGCCACTATTGAAGCAGCCAAAACTGCTTATAATAATTATGCAGCTAAGTATGGAGATAAAGCTGAAGCGTTCCAGGGAATTCAAAGTGTACTTGGATGGAATACATTATATGATGCCGAAAAACAAAGGGTGATTACGCCTGTTACCCGCGGCTGGAATGAAGCCTGGCAGGGATATGTACTTTTTGAATGGGATACTTATTTTGCTTCCTTATTGTTTGCACTCGATAACAAGGATTTTGCCTATAGCAATGCCATTGCTGTTACCAGTGGGACTAATAAATTGGGGGCGGTAGGCTTTACCCAAATGCCGGGGGGAAGAATATCCGACCAGTCACAACCGCCGGTAGGTAGCACCATTTGCTGGATGATTTATGAAAAATACCGGGACAAATGGTTTTTGGAAGAAGTATATCCAGGACTGTTAAGCTGGAACCGATGGTGGATACAGGAACGAAACAATAAAGGATTTTTAACCTGGGGTGTGCCCTGGAAAGGGGTGCCGCTGAACGCGATCCTTGAATCCGGGTTAGACAATTCGCCCATGTACGAGGGGACTGCCTTACAACAGGTGGGCAATAACTGGCTGTTAAATATTGCTGATGTTGGTTTAAATAGTTTGTATGCGGCAGATTGCAAATCGCTTGCAAAAATTGCCCGGGCACTTGGTAAGGTAAATGATGAAAAGGAGTTATTAAAAAGAGCTACATTATATTCAGAACAAACGAATAAACTATGGAGTGAAACAGATGGAATTTACCTTAACAAGAGCCTTGAGAGTGGAGAGAAAAGTTACCGGCTCAGCCCTACGCTCTTTTATCCAATGATGGCTGGTATTCCTTCTCAGTCAGCGGCTGACAGAATGATTAAGGAACACCTTTACAACCCCAAAGAATTTTATGGTGAATATATTATCCCATCCTGCGCTATGAATGACACAAGTTTTAATAACGATTATTGGCGGGGCAGTATTTGGGGGCCAATGAATTTCCTTGTTTATCTCGGGCTAAGGGATTACGATAAAAAAGCCGCGGCGCAGCTGGCTGAAAAATCTTATGCATTATTCATCAAGGCATGGCGCGACCATCATTATGTATTTGAAAACATCAATTCCATAAAAGGGGTAATCAGTAAAGAGGATCAATTGAATTGTGATCCCTACTATCATTGGGGTGCATTGATGGGCATCATGCAATTTATGGAAGATAAAAAATTCTAAATTCTAAATTTACAAATGAAGCGCATATCATTTTTCCTTGGGGCATTGCAAATTGTAGCAACTGCAAGTAGTCGGTGGGGATACCGGCCACGGCCCGGCCTCGGTCGGTGTTCCCACCGGCCGAAATCAACAACGCCAATTTGGAATGCACCATTTTTCCTTTTTTTTGTGATTATTTTAAGTGGATGTTCAAACAAAAATGTTCCATCCTCCCCATGGTCGCTGATGCTTCACCAACCTGGCAAAAAGGCGCTTGAAATCATTCAACTGCCCGCCGACTTATCCAAACCATTTTCTTGCAGCATAGAGAAAGACAGTTTGCATCTTCAATTTTCTCTTGCACCAACCAATGGTTATACTGTATTTAAAGCTGTTGCCAGCAGGAAAAATGGCCAGTCAAATGTTTATTTTTCTTTAAGAAACAATTATACCAGCCAGGTGCCCTATAATTTTGATGGCGAAGTAAAAAGCCCTGAAATATTCCGGCAAAGCAGGCACGATGTAAATGCATGGGTGGTGAAAGGAATAGCAGAACAGGCCGTTCCTGTAATTGCTTTAAAATCGGATACTGGCTTTATGGTGGCATTAAATGGCTCACCTGCTTTGTATGAAAATTTTACCAGCCAGGCTTTTTATACCGGAGAAAAAACTGCAGATTTATCGTCTGGTGATAACGGTGAAAGTCCGGGGTTGAAACCAGATACGGCTAAAACCTTGAAGATGGATTACAACGCTGATAAAACCCAGGTTTTTACGCCGGGGAAAGTGCTTGCCTATTACCACCAGGTTACTTCCAACAAACCACATTTGTTTGAAGGCATAATTTTTACCAGTAAAGCAAATAACCTGCAATTATTAAGGAAGGACATCAACCAATATGCCGCTGATCATTTTTCTAATGGCAAATACAAGGATTATTTTGGGGCCGTTTCCTTCACCACGGCCTACATGAATTTACGTGTAAACGAAACCGGAAAAAGTAAATACTGGGTAGTACCATCCGTTGAATACAACAATATTCAATATTGCCGGGACGCCTTCTGGATTGCCACCATGCTGCCCCCGGAAATATCTTCAGATTGCCTTAAAAATGAACTGGACTCTGTCAACCTGTATGCGGAATATCCCCTGATTACAATTATATGGGCCTATAGAGCATGGAAGGAAAAGAAAGAGGTGGACCTGGAGAAAGTGCAGCAATATGTACATGCGGTTGATCGGCATTCAAAAAATAATTATTACTATAGTTACAATGATTATGATGGCCGGCTCGATTTTCAGTACTGGAATGATTTAATAGCCTTTGACACCACCGATGTAGTAACTTACAACCAGGGCTTGTATGCGTTGGCAATACTTGGCGCAAAAGAAATGGGACTGAAAACTACGTCAGATCCTGGCAAAGCCCGGCGCAATTACCAATTGCTGTATAATACTGAACTGGGGTTTTATCCTGTCAGTAAAAAGAAAAATTTAATTATGGGGCCAGATCCGCTGGTTCCGGATTTGTTATCACAATTGTATTTTAACAAGCAAATGCTGGATACCAAATCGGTTACCAGCCACTTTAACAGGATGGTTAAATTTTCAAAAACGAATTTTGGTTTTAAAGTGGTTAGCCTGCCAAATGGTGACTACCTGCCCGCGGCTATGTACGATGTTAAAAATTATTTGTCGCAAGTGTCCCGTGCAAAAATGCCGGATGGTCAATACTGCCGCGGCGGTTCATTTTTCCTGTACGACAATCTTTTTTTAATTGACGCTTACCTTCATGGAATAAAAGAAGCAGCGGCTGAATTATCGTGGAGGGTTTCCCTCGACTTTGGTATGGGGGCCACCACTTACGAATGTTTAAATACAGTAACGGGTGAACCCTGGAAACCCAATATGGGTTGGAATGTAGCCATTTATTCCATCTGGAGAAAGTTGGTGGATGAGGGTAAAGCGGATGACCGATTATTTAACAAAATAGACAGCATAGTAAAGTAATCATTTTGAAAGTACAATAAATCATATGAAAAAAATCATTGTTATTTTAACGGCCGGCACACTTTTTCTTTTTAATACAATTGCCCTGGCACAAAAGAAATATGACTATCCGTTCCAAAATCCAACACTTACCGTAGACGAACGGGTGACGGATATTGTTTCGAGAATGACCTTGCAGGAAAAATTTTCGCAGTTGTTTGAACAGGCTATTGCCATCGACCGGTTAGGGATACCTGCCTATACCTGGTGGAACGAAGCCTTACATGGTGTAGCGAGGGCAGGCAGGGCAACTGTTTTTCCACAGGCCATTGGGATGGCAGCTACCTTCGATGAAAATTTAATGTTGCGTATAGGCACGGCAATATCGGAGGAGGGAAGGGCAAAGCATAATTTTTTCATACGTAATAATGTCCGCAGTATCTACACCGGCTTAACATTCTGGTCGCCTAACATTAATATTTTCAGGGACCCCCGCTGGGGAAGGGGGCAGGAAACCTATGGGGAAGACCCCTGGCTGACCGGCCAACTCGCTGTTCAGTTTATAAAAGGTTTGCAGGGTGATGATCCAAAATACTTTAAAACGATTGCTACCGCCAAGCATTATGCTGTACACAGCGGCCCGGAATTTTCGAGGCATTTGGACAACATATTTGTAAATGACCGGGATTTATATGACACGTACCTGCCCGCGTTCAAGGCTGCCATTCAACAAGGGCATGTTCAATCTGTGATGTGTGCTTACAACAGGTTTCGCGATAAACCCTGTTGCGGATCGGACCTGTTATTAAGTAATATTTTAAGAAACCGCTTCGGTTTTACAGGGTATGTTGTTTCAGACTGTGGGGCTATAACGGATTTCTATACAAAAAATGCGCATCATGTAGTTGAAACACCTTCACAAGCAATTGGATGGTCGCTGGCCAGTGGTACGGATTTAAACTGTGAGGAAAGCAAAGCATTCCTGCAGGATAAATTTGACTCGGCTGTAAATGCGGGCGTCATCAATGAAAAAGATATCAATGTTTCGCTTAGCCGTTTATTCAGGGCAAGGTTTATGTTGGGCCTGTTTGATCCGGAAGAGCAGGTGCCTTTTGCAAAAATTCCAATGAGTGTAGTGGGGGATGAAAAGCACCTGCAGCTATCCCTCGAAGCCGCGGAAAAATCATTGGTGTTGTTGAAAAACAATGGACTACTTCCACTTAAGAATGTAAAGAAAATAGCGCTTATTGGCCCCAATGCGGATAATGAAAGCATGCAACTCGGAAATTACAACGGACAGCCCATCAAGCCCGTTACCGTACTAAAAGCTTTGCAATATAAATTAGGAAAAGCCAATATTATATATACGCCGGGTTGTGCTATGGTACCCGGTGTATTTACCAACTTGTCGGTAATAAGCTCCAATAATTTATATCATTTGGAAAATGGAAAATTTAAAAACGGATTAAAGGCAGAATATTTTTCAAACGACAGTTTAGCGGGAAAAGCTGATATCACCCGGATTGACAGCAGCATCAGTTTTTACTGGGTAAAGTCACCGATTCATCAACTGGTGGAAGAAACATTTTCTGTTCGCTGGTCGGGTTTGCTGGTGCCAAATGAATCGGGAAAATATTTATTTGGCGGTAACGTACAGCTTACTATAAACAATCAGCCTATACCGGCAGAAGGGATTACTCTTGAAAAAGGAAAACAATACCAGTTGGAAGCAAAGCTGGTGGTAGCGCCGTTTTGGTGGGCAAATACCATTGAGCCTACCGCCACTTTATCGTGGGTTAATACCTCCATCGATTACCGCACACAGGCATTGAACGCCGCGGCACAGTCGGATGTGATCATATTCTGTGGCGGTATTTCCCCTAACCTGGAAGGGGAAGAAATGCCGCTTGAAACGGATGGATTTTCCCATGGCGACCGCACCCATATAAACCTTCCCGCTATACAGGAAGCTTTGTTGATGGAACTTCAAAAAACAGGCAAACCGATGGTATACATCAACTTCAGCGGAAGCGCCATTGCATTAAATTGGGAAGCAGAAAATTTGCCTGCCATCGTACAGGCATTTTATCCGGGCGAAGCAACCGGTACTGCCATTACACGTTTATTATTTGGGCAAGTAAATCCATCCGGAAGGTTACCGGTAACCTTTTATAAATCTGTCAAGGACCTGCCGGATTTTAAAGATTATAGAATGGAAGGAAGAACCTACCGCTATTTTAAGGGTATGCCCTTGTATGAATTTGGATACGGGCTAAGCTACACAACTTTTAAATACAGCCATCTGAAGCTACCAGAATTGATACCAACCGGCAGGGATGTAAAACTGGTGGTGGACGTAACCAATACCGGTAAAATGG
>JBBQTL010000274.1:0-6937 GCA_038213285.1 Chitinophagales bacterium | reverse complement strand
CTTTTATGATATTGGGCAATATCTGTACCCGAAGCTGCGGCTTTTGCGCAGTAGCCACCGGCATGCCAGACCCGGTAGATTGGGACGAACCACAAAGGGTAGCCGAAGCAATACATCTCATGAAGGTTAAACATGCCGTGGTAACATCTGTTGACCGGGATGAAATCAAGGACGGTGGAAGTATCATCTGGTATAATACCATTAAAGCAATCAAAACTTTAAACCCTGCCACCACTTTAGAAACCCTGATACCTGATTTTAAGGCAGAGGCGCCAAATATTCAACGGATCATTGATGCCGCTCCGGAAGTGGTTTCGCACAATATTGAAACGGTGGAGAGGCTAACCAAACAGGTACGCATACAAGCTAAATACTGGCGCAGCATGGAAACCCTCCGGATACTAAAGCAAGGAGGAATGAGAACCAAGAGTGGCATTATGCTGGGGCTGGGCGAAACCAAAGAAGAAGTGGTACAAACCATGCAGCACCTGAAAGATAGCAATGTGGATGTAATTACAATTGGCCAATACCTGCAACCGAGTAAGAAGCATTTGCAGGTGCAGCGTTTTGCACATCCCGATGAATTTAAAGAGTTGAGAGAAATCGGTTACAATATGGGATTTGACTACGTAGAAAGCGGCCCGTTGGTGCGATCTTCCTACCACAGTGAAAAACATGTGATACAGGGATGGGGTAGAAGTAAATGGGAAGAAGAGAAGGCGCTGGAGGCAGAAGGTTGATGGTTGAAGGTTGATGGTTGAAGGTGTAAGGTTGGTGGTTGAAGGTGGGAGGAGAAAGGTTGATGGTTGATGTTGAAAGGTGGAAGGTTGATGGTTGAAGGCGGAAGGTGTAAGGTTAAAGGTTAAAAATTGATAGTTGATCTTATAAAGTAGATAGTTAAAAGTTAACAGCAATAGCTACCAGATATTAGAAAACAAAAGGTGAAAAGTATATACTTTTCACCTTTTGTTTTCTAATTATATATTTTATTTGCCTGCTTAATTTGAGATTTCCTGAATGCCTGTTCATGTTCAGCCACAATCGGCCTATTACCTACCACCACTAACCTTTAACCTTCCTACCACCATCAACACTCATCAACCTTGAACCATCAACCTTGAACCATCAACCTTCCACCTTCAACCACCAACCTTACACCTTCAACCTTACACCTTCAACCATCAACCTTCCTCCTTCTTCCTCCCGCTTACGGCTTAGTCTTCCAAACCAATGCACTTGCTCCCAAAATAGCTGCATCAGCTTCCTTTAATTCACTAAACAACAGCTTTACCTTGTTTTGGAAAATTGGCAGTAGATTGGCCTCCATGTGTTTGCGGGTAGGTTTGAGCAACAAGTTACCAGCCTTGGTAAGTCCTCCAAATAAAATAATTGCTTCCGGAGAAGAAAACATGATAAAATTTGCAAGCGATTCTCCCAAAATCTGACCGGTAAAATCAAATATGCGGTTGGCAATGGTATCGCCCTGCATTGCACAGTCATATACCGTTTCACTGGTGAGTTCATTGATGGTAAAGTTGCGTAAAAGACTATCCGTTTCAGGATGTTCTGTCAGCATTTCTATGGCCGTTTCACGTACGCCTGTCGCAGATGCATAAGATTCAAGGCTTCCAGCCATACCGGTGGATTTATGCATTCTTCCGCCCGGACGAATGATGGTATGTCCCAGTTCGCCGGCAAAGCCATCATGCCCCAATACAATTTTTCCATCTACCACAATGCCACTTCCAACACCGGTACCCAATGTGATGGTGATAAAATCTTTTATGTGTTTGGTACAGCCGTACATCATTTCTCCCACAGCCGCAGCATTGGCATCATTGGTGAGTTTTGTAGGTAACCCGAATTTTTTTTCCATTAATTCCGCAATCGGAATAATGCCCCTCCATTTTAAATTAGGAGCATATTCAATGGTACCTGAATAAAAATTACCATTGGGTGCTCCCATCCCGATTCCAACAAAATTATCAATGCCACCCACTCTTTCTATCATGGGAAATAACCTGGCATATAGGTCGTCAATAAAATCTTCCACCACTTCATGTTCATTGCTGGGAACGCGGTCCTGTTCAAGAATCTTCCCGTTGCGGTCTACGATACCGAACTTGGCGGTGGTACCTCCCACATCAATACCAACTGCATATTTTTTTTTCATACGATCAATAAATTTGATTTATTTGTCTTTTTTGTCTTCCGGTTTAGTGTCCGCCTTCCGCATTCAATGCATCATAGTCTATGCCCTGTAATTTTAAAACCGCCTTGGCCCTGATTGCATAAAAAGCAAGATAGGCAAAGCAGGCAACACCAATTAAATAACTGTATTGTATTCCGATTTTATCGGCAAGTACCCCCTGTAAATAACTAACAATTCCTCCGCCCATGATCATCATGATTAGCAAACTACTTCCCTGGCCGGTATTTTTACCCAATCCAGCAACAGCCAATGTGAAAATACAAGGCCATAAAGTACTGCAAAATAATCCAACACTTATAAATGCGTAGGCGCTTATCATACCTGTGGTAAGCATCCCGATGCACAAAGCGGTAATACCCATACCTGAAAAAATAAGAAGCATCCTTGCTGGATTACCCTTGCTTAAAAGATCTCCAATAATCATCACCGCTATCACAAATGCATATACGAAAAACTGGGTAACATCATGCTGCGCAATTGTATTTACCAACAGAAAAACACCAAAAGCAAGGTAGGGCATAAAAAAACTGAGTGCCTGTTTCATTCCCTTGCTTACATCAAATGCGCCAACAGCCCCTGCCCACCTGCCAATCATTAAACTTGCCCAGTATAAAGAAATGTAGGGAGCAATTTTTTCGGTAGGTACTCCCAGGTGCGTTTGCATATAGTCAGGTAAATTGCTTGCGGTTGACACTTCTACCCCTACGTATACAAATATTCCAATCATTCCCATTATAAGTTGAGGGTATTGAAAGGCGGAGTTTTTATGCACCAGTTTGCTGTCTACAGCAACTTCTGTTTCCGCCACATGATCCAGGTCTATCTTATTGGGTACAGAAGAAAATTTAATAAACACGGCTACCAATAAAAAAGCCAGTCCCAGGATCAGGTAAGGTATTTTAACGCTTTCGATGCTGGCAACGGTAGAACCAGAGGCTACACTTCCAAAAATGGCAAAACTTACCAGTAATGGCCCGATGGTAGTACCGAAGTTGTTTACGCCGCCCGCCATGGTAAGTCGTTGCGAACCTGTTTTGGGATCACCCATTATAATTGCAAGCGGGTTAGCCGCAATTTGCTGCAGCGAAAAACCAAGGCCAACGATAAATAGCCCGGTGATCATTAATGTAAAAGATGAATTATTTGCAGCGGGATAAAATAATAAGGTGCCAATAGCCGATATTATTAATCCAACAGCGATCCCGTTTTTATACCCGATTTTATCCAGGAGGTCACTGCCTATAAACTTCGAAATGGCAAAATAAATAATTGAACCTACCGTATAGGCTACATAAAAAGCTACTGAAACCAACTGGCTTTGGGCCTGTGATAAACTAAAGGCCTTTTTAAAAACGGGGATCAGAATGTCATTACTGGCTGCCACGAATCCCCAGAAAAAGAAGACAGTTATCAGGGTTCCAAATTGTGACCATTTGGTGGTTTCGTGCGAAACGGTTTTTTGGTTCATATAGATTTGATGTTTAAGGTTGCCCAAAGTAGAATATTTTTATCATTACTAAAAATTTTCATTACTTAATTTGTTTCTAACGAAAACCTTCTTAATTTGAAGCCGATTAACAATTCAGATTTTCATGGAAATATTACACGTTAGTGCCGAATGTTACCCGGTCGCCAAAGCTGGTGGTTTGGGCGATGTAGTAGGCGCATTGCCAAAATACCAAAACCAGCTTGGGCACATTGCAAAAGTAGTGATGCCGATGTACCGGACAAAGTTTTTATACGAGCACGATTTTGACATCGTGCATAAAGGCTCTTTTGGCATGGGGGAGTACTGGTTTAATTTTACCATTATCAAAGAAAGAACGAATAAGCTTGGGTTTGATTTGTACCTCGTGGATATAAATGGATTATTGGACCGCGAGTCGGTATATGGATATGGTGACGATACGGAGCGCTTTACTGCTTTCCAGATTGCAGTAGTGGATTGGCTATCGCATTGGCAGCATCGTCCGGATATAGTGCATGTACATGATCACCAGGCAGGGCTTGTTCCTTTTATGATGCAAAATTGTTTTGCTTACAGGCATCTGTCAGCTGTTCCAACCGTGCTTACCATACACAATGCGCAATACCAGGGATGGATGGATTGGGGCCTGTCAAACTATTTACCCAACTGGGATTCGTGGCAGTGGGGTAAACTGGATTGGCAAGGGCGTATAAATCCATTGGCCAGTGCGGTTAAGTGTGCAAGGAAAGTTACTACGGTAAGTCAGAGTTACCTCGAAGAAATGAGGTCCAATGCCAATGGGCTCGAAAGTTTATTTGAATACGAAAAAGGGAAATGTACCGGCATTTTAAATGGCATTGATGCGGCGGTTTGGGATCCTGCAATTGATACATACATAGCGCCCAACTTTACCCACACCGATGCGGCAGAAGGAAAACTGGCCAATAAAAAAATATTGTGTGATTTGTATAACCTGGATATTTCAAAGCCTTTGTTTGTATTTATCGGAAGACTGGTGCATGAAAAAGCTGCTGACTTATTACCGCAAGCTATTTATGATTCCGTATACCACATGGAAGGCAAAATGAATTTCCTGGTGCTTGGTAGTGGAGAATATTGGGTAGAACAGCAATTGGAAAATATGAAAAGCCAGTTGGTAGGGTATTACAATTCAAAAATTGGCTACAATGAAAAACTAAGTCATCAAATGTATGCCGGTGCTGATTTTTTATTAATGCCAAGCAGGGTAGAGCCATGCGGGCTCAACCAGATGTATGCAATGCGTTATGGAACGGTTCCAATTGTTAGAAATACAGGTGGCCTGAGGGACACTGTAATTGATTATGGCGAACCAGGCGGATATGGTATCCGCTTTAATGTTGCATCAGTTGGAGATATCACTTATTCAATATACAGGGCACTTGAAATGTATAAGCAGCCTGAATTGATGAAAGAAACAATCGCTACTTTAATGGAGCTTGATTTCAGTTGGGAAACCAGTACGGCGCAATATATCGGCTTGTATGAAAGTTTGAAATAGCTTTATATAAAATATGTTTGTAAATACAGAATTGTCATAATAAATTTACCTCACAAATAACTTGTCATAATATGGAAAGCGCATCAGTAATTGCCATCGTTTTAGGCGGTGGAGCAGGATCAAGGTTATATCCTTTAACTGCAAGCAGAAGTAAACCCGCAGTACCTATAGCAGGTAAGTATCGGTTGGTGGATATCCCAATATCCAATTGTATCAACTCAAGCCTCAACAGGATACTGGTGCTCACCCAATTTAACTCTGCTTCCCTAAACAAGCATATTAAAAACACCTACCAGTTTAGTTTGTTTAGCAAGGGTTTTGTTGATATCCTGGCTGCGGAGCAAACTCCTGATAATCCCAAGTGGTTTCAGGGCACTGCAGATGCTGTAAGACAATCATTAAGGCATATCGTAAATTATGATTTTGAATACGTGCTGATATTAAGTGGCGACCAGTTGTACCAGATGGATTTTGCAGCCATGATTGATAACCATGTTTCCAAAGGGGCGGATATCACCATTGCAACCATTCCTGTTGGCGACAGGGAAGCCCCTGAATTTGGTATTTTAAAATCGAATGAAGAAAATACCATTACTTCCTTTATTGAGAAACCTGCTAAAGAATTACTAGGCGAATGGATCAGTGATACAGGGGATGATATGAAGGCCCAGGGAAGAAATTACCTCGCCTCCATGGGTATTTATATATTTAGCAGAAAGCTGTTGTTTGATTTGCTGGAAAGCGAAAAAAAGGATGCAACGGATTTTGGTAAAGAAATCATCCCTACTTCTATTGAGAAATATAAGGTAATCAGTTTTCAATACGATGGTTACTGGACTGATATAGGAAATATCTATTCCTTTTTTGAGGCCAACCTGGCACTCACATTAGACCTCCCACCATTTAATTTATTCGATAACCAAAAGATCGTTTATAGTCATGCAAGAATGTTGCCACCGGCAAAAATCAGTGGTACCACTTTAGAAAAAACCATTATTGCCGAAGGCTCCATCATCAATGCAAGCAGGATCGAAAATAGTGTAATTGGTGTCAGAGCACGTATCGGCCATGGTTCTACAATAGTAAGCTGTTACATCATGGGGAACGATTTTTACGAAACTTTAGCTGAAATAGAAAATAATACAGGAAAAAATATTCCCAAGATAGGGATCGGTGATCGATGCTATATTAAGAATGCGATTGTAGATAAAAACTGCCGGATAGGAAATGATGTTCGTATAAATGGTGGCAACCACCTGCCGGACACAGACCATTCCCTTTATGCCGTTAAAGATGGAATTGTAGTGTTGAAGAAGGGGGCGGTATTAACCGATGGCTTTGTAATTTAATTTTTTTAATAATCAGCATCCCCTAAAAACGGATGTTTTTTTATTGTACTTTTAAAAATGTGTAATTTTTACACGACTTTTACTTTTAAACGCTTGCTATGTCAGAAATTATTTTGCCAAAACCAACACTCAGCTTTAAGCAGATCGTAAATATGAGCTTTGGTTTTTTTGGTATCCAGTTTGGCTTTGCGTTGCAGAATGCCAATGTGTCCCGTATATTTCAAACCCTCGGTGCAGAGATTGATAAGATAGGTATCCTTTGGATAGCCGCCCCCATCACCGGTTTTTTAGTACAGCCCATCATTGGGTATCTGAGCGATCGAACCTGGCATCCGAGATGGGGCAGGCGCCGGCCATTCTTTTTTATT
>JBBQTL010000273.1:0-6969 GCA_038213285.1 Chitinophagales bacterium | reverse complement strand
AGGTTGTAAATAAATGCCCAGAATAAATTTTGCCGGATGGTTCGCACCGTTTTCCCTGACAGGTTCAAAGCTCTTGGTATGCTGTTGAGATCTGAAGTAATCAAGGTCATTTTCGCTACGTCCATAGCAATATCACTTCCCTTTCCCATGGCGATACTTACATCAGCCTGTGCCAGTGCGTGACTATCATTGATACCGTCCCCTACCATGGCAACAATTTTGCCCTGGTGCTGTAGTTCTTTTACAAAGGCGGCTTTATCAGCAGGAAGTACTTCAGCTTTAAAATGCTGCAGTCCAACTTCCTTTGCAATGGCTGCAGCAGTGTGCCGGTTATCGCCTGTTACCATATACACTTCAATTCCCTGCCGCTGCAAAGTTTGAATGGCTTCCCTGGAAGCTGCCTTTACCTTGTCGGCAATTGCAATAATAGCCACCACCCTGTTGTCTGCGGCAAACGACACCACCGTTTTTGCCTCTTGTTGCAACCTGCTTATTTTTTCGTCCATGAGCTTATTCAACGGCACTCCTTTTTCCGCCAGCAGGGCTGCGTTGCCTACCAGGTACTGCTGGTTATCATAAATGGCCGACACCCCTTTGCCTGTTATGCTTTCTATTTTTTGCAGCGCAACCGGGGTGATATTTTCTGATTGCAACTGATTAACCACCGCTTCCGCCAACGGATGCTCCGATTGTAACTCGATAGCAAGCAGTATTGATTTTAATATTACTGCATTTTTGTCATCGGTAAAAATCATTTCGGTTACAGCAGGCTTCCCTTCAGTAATGGTGCCGGTTTTATCCAGGATGATTGCATTTACTTTATGCGCCAGTTCCAGGATTTCCGCATCTTTGATCAGGATATTATTTTCAGCACCCTTACCCACGCCCACCATAATTGCTGTAGGTGTTGCCAGGCCAAGGGCACAGGGGCATGCAATTACCAATACAGTTACTGCTGTTAACAGGGCATGTGTAAAAGCATTCTCTCCACCCCATATCATCCACACTGTAAAGGTTAGGATTGAAATACCAATTACTATAGGAACGAAGATGCCGGCAATTTTATCCACCAGCTTTTGAACAGGTGCTTTACTTCCCTGTGCCTCCTGTACCATCTTGATGATTTGTGCCAGCAGGGTTTCAGCGCCAACTTTTTGCGCTGTAAACCGGAAACTTCCTTTCTGGTTGATGGTACCGGCGAAAACTTTTGTTCCGGCCATTTTTTCTACTGCTACCGGCTCGCCTGTTATCATGCTTTCATCCACGAATGAGTCGCCTTCCGAAACCAGTCCATCCACCGGAATTTTCTCACCGGGTTTTACCAGCAATACATCATCCACTTTCACCTGGCTCACCGGTATCTCTTTTGTTTGATTCTTGTCTACAACGAGCGTGACGGTTTTAGGTTGCAACCCCATTAATTTTTTGATCGCTGAAGATGTATTCGATTTGGCTTTTTCTTCCAGGAGTTTACCCAAAGAAATAAATGCGATCACAACGGCGGCGGCTTCAAAATACACATGCGCATGTAATCCCCTGGCATGCCAAAACCCGGGAAAAAATGTATTGAAAACGCTAAACAACCAGGCAATACCGGTACTCAAGGCAACGAGTGTATCCATATTGGATTTTCCATGCCGGGCCTGTTTGGCTGCATTGATAAAAAAGTTACGTCCAAAATAAAAAACCACCGGGGTGGCCAATGCCATCATGATGTAATTGGCACCAGGCAATTCCATAAAAAACATACCGATAATTACAACGGGTATGGCTAGCACCAGAGACCATATTGTACGCAACCGGATAGCGGCATATTGTTTTAGTTGTGCTGCTTCTTTAATAGCGGCCTGGTTTTCCTTTTCAACTACAATATCATAACCGATAGAACGAACCGTGGCCTGTAAGGTTTCCCGTGTTGCAAGCGAAGGGTTGTATTCAACCCATGCATCCTGGTTGGCAAAATTTACAGCGGCATTTCTAACACCATTAACTGATTTCAGCATAGATTCAACACTAATTGCACAGGCAGCACAGGTCATTTCCAGTACCGGGAAGGTTTCTTTAATGAAGCCATCCGTCGGTTTGGGTTCATTAATTAAAATTTTGCTGTTATCGATCAATTCCTTTTCCATAAAAAATTATTTGCACAAAGCTACCGTAGATACCGGCTGGCATTGTTACATAATTCAGAATGAAATGTATATAATTAGCTAATGTTGGTTCTTATGGATGCATCAAATCCGATAGCTATCAGATGTCGCAGCGCCAGTTAAAAAACACCTACACTTGATCCAGCGACTTGCGTTTATTTTCTTTTAATTGCTTAAAATGCGAAGGAGTAAGACCGGTTGTTTTTTTGAACTGTTGCGACAGGTGTTGTACACTGCTGTAGCCCATTTCCCAGGCTATTTCGCTGAGGCTTTTTTCATCGTACATCAACAACTCTTTTACCTTTTCAATCCTTTGGAGGATAACATATTTTTCAATTGTAATACCTTCAACAGAAGAAAACAAAGCGGATAGATAATGATAATCCATACCCAGTTTTTCCTGCAGGATAGCTGAAAGCTTGAGGTTTAATTCATTTGCATCTTTTCCATGAATAAGCGATACGATAACATTTTTAACCCCTTCCACTATTTTGGATTTCCGGTCATCCAGCAATTCGAAACCGCTTTGCAACAATTGCTCCCGCAGGCTTTGAAGGCTGGCTTCATCAGGATGTTTAGCCAATTCCACCTGCCCAAGCCCTACCTGCTTATAATTAATTCCAATGCTGTCCAGTTGACCCCTCACCGCCATAATACAGCGATCACAAACCATATTCTTAATATGAAGTAACATGTTAAGTTTTGTATTGAATGTTATAAAACTTTTTTCGGTTGTTCACCCAATCCGCGTTGCCAGACTAAGGACGGATAGTGAATGGAAGTTAACAATTACCAGCTAAAAAAATTGAACGAACGTAATACCAGGATTTTAAAGCAACAGTTTGAAATGCCGGTTCATATTATATAGACCCATTTTTATTGAGGTACTCCAAAAAGTTTAATATAATGGTCCAGCTTCAGTCCGATGAATGCCAATGTTTATTCAGATACGACTTTGCTTGCGCCAAATCAGCCCTGTTTGCGCTGGGTGAATTTGCGATGGCCGTCAATTGCCTATAATATTGGCTGGCTTTATTTACGTTATTGATTTTTTCACTGGCTAAACCAGCGCCAAACAAACCATTTAACCGGTTAGGGTGTTTTCTTAAATCTGCCTCATAAGCTGCCAATGCTTCTGTTGGCCTGCCTGATTCCAATATCATGTCACCCAGTAACTCCTTTGCCGGAATTACTTCTCCCGGAGTTACAGGGCTTTTTTCAGTTCTATCTTCCATGTCGGCGGCAATATTCATCAGGCCAAGAGCTTCCTCCATTTTTCTTTCTCCAAACAGTATCCAGGCTTCACCGGTTTTTATTTGTACCAGTACCTGGTTGGCTTTATAGGTATCCTTTACTGCCAGCAATGTATCATAAATGATTTGAAGGTTCTTTAACTCAATCCTGGCTGGGTTAATATTGCCAATATGCACCGACCCCAATAACCTGGCAAAGTGGGTGATGGCTTTCTGCCATGGAAATTTTTGCCACGGAAAATCCTGGGGGAGCATTTCAATATTGGCAGCTTCCTTCCACATTTTATTTTCAAGAAAATAACGGGCAGGAATGGCCGCAAAGGCATAAGCAACTTTAAAGTTCTGCGGATAAACGTTCCGAAAGGTTGTAAGATAATCATACTGCTGTTTTGCCAGGTCATTTGCTCCCTTTTGCAGGTAGGCGTAAACCAGATAATCCATACCATGCAGTTCCTCGTCCCAATGTCCTTTTATACCAGCAGTTTCTGCATAGCACTTTGCTGATTCAGTAGAAGCAAGATTGGAATGAATGGATTCGTCCCAAAGCCCCAGCCTTGTAAAAATATGAGAAGGCATGTGCAGCGCATGTGCGGAAGAAGGCGCAAGGGAAGCATATATTCTTGCAGCGGGTAAGGCCAATGCAGCCAGCTCAGGAGAATCGAAGCTATGAATAATATAATGCACAATGCCCGGATGATTGGGTTCCCTGAGGTATAGGGCATTTAAAATGGCACCTGCTTTTTTTTGATTACTGAGAGATTTATCCGCAAGGTCAGCAGTTCCATTCAATGCCAGGGCATAAAATATGGCTGCTTCAATGTTATTTGGATATTTACGGTATAACTGTTCCATTGCGTTGACGAATTTCCGTGACCGGGTCCCAGGATCGATTGTAGCAAAGCCTTTGTAGAACAAAGCAATGGCATTGATATAGTCAGTTTCTATGGTTGTTTTTTTTGTTAAAGAGTGCGCAACCGAAATTGCCCTAAATCCTTTCTCCAGTTCAGCGGCTGAAGGTGGTGAGGGCCATACCTGGTGATAATTGCACATTGCTACACCCCACCAGGCCATGGCACATCCGGGACTTTCATCAATGATTTTTGTAAAAACTTTTTCCGCCTCATCATATTCAAATGAATGCAGGAGCGCCATGGCAAGATTAAAATCTTCTTTTACTTTTCCGGAACAGGATGTTTCGAAATTGACAGTACCTAATTGTTTGCCGGGTATGCCACATAAAACAACCGCTCCCCGCTTAAGACCGATTTCTCTGATTGTATCTTTTGACGGGATTTTATTAGTCCTTTTGCAGGAAAAAAGCGTCAATAAAGATATCTGGAGAAATACCCAACTTGCTAAAGGCAATACTTTTTTCATGTTTATAGATGTTAACATCATTTGCAGGGATCAGGTACCAATGCCACCAACCAAATGTTCCGATTAAACTATCAGCCAAAATTAAGCAGAATATATTCTTTATTACTTCGAAATTAAGTATGCGTGGAAAGGGCAAATTGCTTTCTTATTTACTTCTACAACAGCTCCGGATTGATGAAATAGATGACAGCAGCAATAATCTTATACCGCTGACTTTTCATTCACCACCGGCAATGGATAGATTTTTTGACAATGCAAACAACTGTTTAAGCAGCAGCTTTTTGATCAATGCAACAACAGGGGTAAATTATCATTCGCAACATGTTTTATTTTGCTGAACCGGTGGGCAGGAAATATTGCCATAATTGCAAAAAACGCAGCAATCACCTTTTACAGGCTTTAGCCGGGTATTACAGTTGGTACAATCATAAAAGTATCGGCAGGCGTCGGCTGGCATTTTCTTTTCCTTTGCGAACCGGCATACAGGGCAGGATATGGTTGACCGCAGTTGAAGGTTCATTTGCAGCAATCTTTTTTTCTTACAAAAATGGCTTTAAAAACACGCCATAAAAAACTGCTGATTGATTTTAATTGTACCATCCTTAAAATATTATTCTTTTTAGCTGCACTGTTTCAGAAAAAAAGACGATTATAAAATTTGCATTCTTTTTTTTATCCAATAATGAAATCCATATAAATTAGAGGAATATCCTTTTTTGCTGCAAAGATAAATTATTAGGCAAGGAATATAAAAAAACAGGCCTTACGGGGCCTGTTTGCTTAAACCTGGATTATGACTTTTCCGGCAGTCAGTTAATTTCCTTTGGCTGATCCCCTGCATTTAATGTTGGAACAATCAAAAGCTTTTCACCCGGCTAAATTATGCAACCGGCCTTACGGGGCCGGGTACATTTATCTAAGATTGTGTTCTGAATACGAAGTTGTCTAATATTATTTCTGTTACTGCGTCATGCTTCACCACCTTTAACTTAGTAGGGTACCAGCCGGATTTTTGTACTTTGGCTGGTTGGGGTATTGCCCGCCCAAAATTGCTGTTGTTCTTTAAAAAATCCAGTGTAATCATTGGCTCATAGAATGTTACTTTGTTGTCGTAAAGGCCGTATATAAAAGTCTGGTTAAAGGGTTGGCCGTTTAATTCTCCCGACGTAAAATCTAACCAATGACAACCCATTTGTGGAATGCCCCCACCCGGATTAAAATAAGTAGCCGGTAAGTAATCAGGAGCAGGCCACTTTAAAAATTTACTGCTATACACTTCATAAGGAGGGATTGCTGCAACTGCTGCAGGTGTTACCATATAAAAGTGAAAATCGAAATGTGGCGCACCATAAATTGGCTCCGGCTCGTGCCCAATTGGATTCCAACCCATTCCTACATGGTTGAATACTGTAATGCCGGCTTTTGGGTGAAACTTCAGCGTCCAGTTATTGTCCATATTACTGTGATCGTGCTCACCACTATGGCCACCTGCACCAACGGGAACACTATTGAGCGCTGCATCGGTGAGTGTAACAGCCAAACGCTGGGGATTACCATCTTTACCAAGTTGTATCCAGGTCCAGGCTTGCCCGTGATGAACGGTTGCTACCGGTCCCTTAAAAATACCGCCTTTCTCTTCATCTTTGTCCTTCTTGCAGGATGTAAACAGTGTTGCCGTCATAAGGGTCAACATTAATACTCTTTTCATAATTGTTTAATTTGTTAGTGATTGTTTTGATTGCGACACAAAGATGAAATATGCTTACCTGTGAGCAAATAACACGATGAATGAATTGATATTGATACAGTTTGAATTGAGGAAAGAAGGCCAGGTGGGTTTCGGATATTGCATAAACGACTGATAAATACCGATGGTTGCTTAAAATAAATGACCTGGCAAATGCAATATCATTGGCGATCCGTCTGTTTTACAATTTTTATCGGCCTGGTATTGAAATAAATATCCAAAACTGAAATTACAGGTTAGAATGTGTACAGGATTTATGAAGACAGTAACAATTAGCAAGCAGCAAACCATTGGTATTTAATCGTAAAATTTTTTAAGCCAAAACGCTAAGGGCTTGTCTTAAAATCTTATCTTTCCGTATCCTGTATGCCGGTGCCATAAATTCAATTGCAGCCAATGATTCAATATTAATTTGCCTAAACCATTTATTATAAATGCAACC
>JBBQTL010000272.1:0-6975 GCA_038213285.1 Chitinophagales bacterium | reverse complement strand
CAACATAGAACCCATACAATGGCTTACCGAAGTGCTTTCTAAAATCAAAGATCACCCAATCAATAGAATCAAAGAACTGCTGCCGCAAAATTACTACGCAGCTAAATCATAAAAAACAAGGGGTTGGTAAAACGGATACGTATCAAAACTTGATACTTTACTTTACGAAGCAATAACAATGAAACAGGTAAAGGAAAAAAGTAAACAAAATGAGAACGAAAATTAAAGGGAGTTTTTTTTGTTGCTCATAAACCTGCTTTAAAACCGCGAGGTCAATATTATCCATTTTCATCCATCACATCATTACCTTCCTGACTTTACTTTTTCAGGATCACGCAATTATTTTGATAGCAGGACAACTCATTTCAAGTAGTTCTGTTGTATATGCGCTGAACCAGAAGGAGTAAATAAACATTTGTAAGTGCACTTATGCTTATTCTCTAACTTTAGGTAAATAAAAAACTAACGATATGAACCAGGAGATTATCAACCTTTACGATGAGTACACACATAAGCCCCTAAGCCGCGAGGAGTTTTTAAGCAGGCTCACAAAAATGTTGGGTAGTACCGCAGCTGCCATGGCTATTTTACCAATGCTTGAAATAAACACAGCAAAAGCTGTCACCATACCTAACGAAGATTTATTTACAGAGCGAATTACTTATCCCGGTTTTAACGGGGCGATGCAGGCGTATGTTGCACGGCCAAAAAATGAAGGGAAATATCCTGCGGTGGTTGTGATACATGAAAACCGTGGTTTAAATGCACATATTGAAGACGTGGCCCGAAGGGCGGCCAGTGCCGGGTACCTCGCAATTGCACCCAATGCCTTATCCTCTTTAGGTGGCACCCCTGCCAATGAAGATGAAGCCCGGACATTGTTTCAGCAATTGAAGGCGGAAGACAGCTTGCAGAATTTTATAAAAGTGTTTGATTATTTGCACGCCCGTAAAGATTGCAATGGCAACTATGGCTGTGTTGGTTTTTGCTGGGGTGGTGGCATGTCCAATAAACTGGCGGTAAATGTTCCGTCGTTAAAAGCAGCCGTAGCTTTTTATGGGGCCCAGGCCGATGCAGCAGATGTGCCCAAAATAAAGGCAGCCGTTCAACTGCATTACGGTGGTCTGGATGAGCGGATCAACGCGGGTATCCCCGCCTATGAAGCGGCTTTAAAAGCAGCAGACACCAAATATGAATTGTATACTTATGAAGGAGTGAATCATGCCTTTCACAATGATACTGCGCTGACCAGGTATAATGAAAACGCCGCAAAACTTGCATGGCAACGTACGACGGATTTTTTTGATAAGTATCTACCCCAATCCCCTAAAGAGAAGTAAAAAACAAGTAAAGTTTACTTTGGAGATTCGTGTAATTCGTTTGCTTAAGATTTAAGAAATATCGCATTGTATTTCTTTTAATGCGAAAAAGATTTCGTGACTCTGACCAGGGCATTGTAGTTGAAATCTTGCTTGCGAAAAATCAATGTGAGGATTTAAGATTAAAAAGGAAGATACTTTACAAAAATAAATCCCGCCATGGCTAAGTACCTGGCGGGATTTGTTTCGTTATCCATTCAACCTTACCATTACCTCATGTTCTATTCCATCATTCACCAATCCCACACTTTCACTTATCAGCTCTGATCCATCCAACCATATTGTGGGTTTTTTATAAGATGCACCAGGTGATTGACTGTATTCAATATTGTACATGGATGTCAGAAAACGATACCTGATTTTTACCGATGGCCACTCTGCCGGGATGCAGGGTTTAAAAAACAAATGGTTGCCTTCTTTTTTTAACCCGATAAACGATTCAATAATTAACTGGTACATCCATCCTGCGGAACCAGTGTACCAGGTCCAGCCGCCTCGTCCAATATTCAAGGCTTCACCATACACATCTGCTGCTACCACATAAGGCTCTACCTTGTACCCTGCAATCAATTCTGCATTTTTTCCATGATTGATAGGGTTGATCAACTGCAGTAATTCCCATGTTTTTTGCTGGTTTCCCATTTTAGCAAATGCCATTACCAGCCATACCGCTGCATGCGTATATTGTCCGCCATTCTCCCTTACACCGGGTACGTACCCTTTTATATACCCGGGATTAAGGTTGGAATGATTAAATGGCGGATCAAAAAGCTGGATGATTTTATCCTCCGTCCGCACCAGGTATTTGTTGGCCGATTCCATCGCTATGGCGGTTCTTTTGCTATCGCCTGCCGTTGATAATACTGACCAGCTTTGGGCGATGGAATCAATTTTACATTCTTCGTTTTGCGAGGAACCAAGTGGTGTACCATCATCAAAATAAGCCCGCCGGTACCATTCTCCATCCCAGGCGTTTTTTTCAATATTCTGTTGCAGCAATTCCGCATGCCCCTGGCATTTTAGTACAAACGCATCATCCTTTTTAAAACGGGCCACTGCGGTAAATCCTTTTAAGACATCATACAGGAAGAAACCCAGCCAAACGCTTTCACCTTTGCCATGCTCACCCACTTTATCCATGCCATCGTTCCAGTCGCCCGATCCTATCAATGGCAAACCATTCACACCGTATTTCAAAGCATGTTCAATGGCAATTTTGCAATGTTCGTAAAGGCTTGTTTTTTCCGCCGAGCGAAAAGGCAGATCATAAAATGATTCTTCTCCAGAATTTAATAACCTCCCTTCAATAAAATGTACGGGCTCTTCCAATATTAATGTGTCACCTGTTGAATCTACATACCTGGCTGCAACAAATGGAAGCCACAAATAATCATCAGAACAGGTGGTACGCACACCTCTTCCCATAGGAGGGTGCCACCAATGCTGTACATCCCCTTCCTTAAACTGCCGGGAGGCGCACAATAAAATCTGCTCCCTAACCATATTGGGTTTAGCGTGCATCAATGAAAGTGTATCCTGCAACTGGTCGCGGAAACCAAAAGCTCCGCCGGACTGGTAAAAACCACTTCTCGCCCAAATTCTGCAGGCGATTGTTTGGTAAGTAAGCCATCCGTTCGAAATCATATTAATAGCGGCATCGGGTGTTGCAATTTGTACTGAATTCAAGGTGTCGCCCCAAAACCGGTATACATTTTTTAATGCCGTATGGGCTGCTGCATTTCCTGCAAATTGTTGAATGATAGTTAATGCATCTGGCAGGTTTTTACCGGCTCCCAGGCGAAATACAACTTCATGTTCTTCATCTTCTGCCAGGTCAAATACTACCTGTAAGGCAGCACAGGGATCAAGCGCAGCACCCAGCCTTCCTGAAAGCCTCGATTTGTTCATCGCTTCCGGATTATCCAGGGTACCATTACGGCCAATAAATTCTGCCCTGTCTGCCGTGAATGATTTATTTCCATCATCTACATCAAAAAAAGCAACCCGTTCTCCAAATTCCGTATTGTATGCATTGGTAGCCAGTATTGCACCAGTCCTGGTATCCATGTCGGTTATAATCTGCATTTGCATTTTTGACCGCAATTCTCCCAATACCCATTCCACGTAGCCGGTTGCAGAAATGCGCCGACGCCGGTTGCTATTGTTCCGCAATTTTAATATTATAAACTTTACCGGTGCTGTTATATCAGTAAACACACTCATTTCTGATTCAATACCATCTTCGCTATGTTCAAAAATGCTGTAACCAAATCCATGCCTTGTAATGTAATCGGTTTTTCCCCTGCATGGAAAAGGAGCAGGTGACCAAAAGCGGCCACTTTCTTCGTCTCTCAGGTAAAAAGCTTCGCCCTTCAAATCATTGATGGGATCATTATTCCAGGGTGTTAACCTGAATTCATGCGCATTTTCTGTCCAGGTATAGGACTGACCGCATTCGGAAATGATGGAGCCGAAATGCGGATTGGCCAGTACATTGATCCAGGGTGCCGGAGTAGATTTAACTGGTGATGTGGTAATGATATATTCCTTCCCATCCTTTGTAAAACCACCATAGCCGTTGAAAAACTCCAGATCATTTCGGGGAGTTACTGCTGTTACTACGGATGAGTGAAATTTAGTAGGACTAAAATAGGGTATGGTTGATTTTATCTTAGTCCTCCGGTTAATCTGTTCTTCCAGCGATCCCATTTTATCCGATAAAATAATATGCGCCACTGATTGAAAAAGTATCCGGTCTTCAATGGAAATCTGAT
Source organism: Chitinophagales bacterium (assembly GCA_038213285.1). Classification (GTDB taxonomy): domain Bacteria; phylum Bacteroidota; class Bacteroidia; order Chitinophagales; family Chitinophagaceae; genus Ferruginibacter. The sequence continues at coordinate 2,822 of JBBQTL010000272.1, read as the reverse complement.
CGGCTGATCTTATAAAGATACCTCCGGGCTGTTCCTTTATATCCCCAGATATTGCAGGAGTAATCAATCCCAGGATCTGATTATTCAAATCCTGGCGGTATCCTCCGCGGTCTTCATTCCATATTACCAGGTCAATCATAATACCTTTCAGCCGCCAGTAAGAATGCGCCTGTACCATTTGCTTAACGAGTTCAATATTTACCGCATCTTCTATCTGGAGTAACACAATCGGAAGGTCGCCTGAAATGGAATAACCCCATAGGCCGGACTGCCCCCTACGGTTTTTAATGATCACTTCGGGATCAGTCCTTAAAGAGGCATTGGCGAAAATTACCGATGAGGCAAGCCGGGCATACAATTGTGCATCTGCCTCGCTGGCATTAATTTGACGAAGAATTAGTAAGCTGTGTGTCCATGCGAGTTCAAGTACCCGTTTGGTAATATAGCGGTCCTGGTATTTTTCAACCAGGCTATTGCATAATTCCTTTGTATCGGCAATACCAATAATCATATCAATAGTAGCGGTTTGGCCTGGTTCAATCACAATGTGATATTGTATGGCCACTACCGGGTCTAATACAGAGCCGGCTGTATTAGTAAGAGCGGCTCCCTGGTTCATCACAATTGGATGGTGTATGGTATTACCCCTGCCTATAAATTCTGCCCGGTTGGTTTCGTATGAAATATTTTTGATTTCGGCATCGTGCACTTTCATTAAATGAAACATCCATGGATTTCGCTCATCCTGTGAGCGTGGTCTGCGGGTGCATAGAATGGCCTGCCGCTGCTGGTTAATCTCCGTTTGCACAAAAAGATTGCTAAAGGCCGGATGAACTTCATCTGCCATGGCCGTGTTTAAAACTACCTCCGCATAACTCGTAATTTCAAGAACCCTTTTCTTTCTTGACTTATTGGTGATATGTACCCTTCGTAATTCAATATCATCTTCCGGAGACACGACTATTTCTGTATGCGTGTCGAGTAACAGATCCCGCCGACGGAATTCGGCCCGACCCTGTGTAAATACGGCTTCATAATTTTCACCCTGCTGCAGTGATGGCTGAAATGCAGTTGACCAAAAAACATTGGAATCAAGATCCCTGATATAACAAAAAGTTCCCCAGTTATCACAGGTGCTATCTTCACGCCAGCGGGTAACTGCAATGTTTTTCCAACGGCTGTACCCTCCGCCCGAATTAGTGACCATTACATGATAGCGGCCGTTTGACAATAATTCAACTTCCGGAATCGGGGTATGCGGTGTACCGATAACCCGCATGGAAGTATCGGTATATGGTATCGCACTAATATCTTCGGCATGCACACTGGGTGAATAGAAGGTGGAAACCCTGGGTATTTTTTCCTGTAATAACAGTAGCGCAGATTTTACTTCCACATCGGTTTCAAAACGTTGCTGCATCGGTTTTTGCAACAAATGGTAGGCCAGTGATAAAAAACTCATTCCCTGGTGATGCGCCATAAATGATTTTACCAATGCAAATGTTTGCTTTCGCGGAAGCCGGGAAGGCGTGTAATCAATCGCCTCATAAAATCCATACCTGCTTTCAAACCCGCGTTCTTTTAGCTCCTGCAGGTTATTGTAAGCAGCCTGCGGATTTACCATTATTGCCATGAAGGTAGAATAGGGAGAAATCACCAGGTCTTCGCTCAATCCTCTTTTTAACCCGAGACCTGGTACACCAAAGGCCCGGTATTGGTAATTAAGACTGGTATCCACCATATTATATCCTGATTCAGAAATGCCCCATGGTATGCCTCTCTTTTTTCCATATTCGATTTGCTTTTCAATAACAACGTTATTGGTTTGATCAAGCAGGGTGTTTTCGTAAGTGGGCATTACAAGCAATGGCATCAGGTATTCAAACATTGATCCACTCCAGGATAATAGTACCGGGGCGGTGCCCATCCTGGTTAATTGCCGGCCTAATGCAAACCAGCTTTCCTGGGGTAGTTTACCCTGTGCAATCGCTACAAATGTGGTAAGCCTTGCTTCTGAAGCAAGCAGATCATAAAAGCTGTTATCCCTTCGTTGTTCATCTACATTGAAACCTATGGTTAGTAAATGAACCGATCTGTCGTATAAGAAATCATAATCCAGGTCAGCCAATTCTGTTATTTTAATTATAAGTTGTTGTACCGTTAACAACAGCTCTTTTGCCCGACGGCCCGATTCTGTTATCTGACTGCGGAATGTATTGAGCCATTCCTCCTCCTCGTTATTATTATCCGTAGCATAGCTACTGATAATGCTGTGGAGCATACTTTCTTCAATTTTCGCTAATTCCCTGGTAGTAGGCATCTGGGGCAACAATTCACTTAAGTGTTCAAATTTTACAGGTATATGTGGCATCGCTACCCAGGGAACCATTGTGAGCAGTTCGTACTTTACCTGTTGAATCTGCAGGGTGAGTTTTTGCGACCACCACTCACTTTCAGGTGAATGCGCCGGGTTTAATTGCGGAGCTATTTGTGCAAAAGACAATTCCATCTCGTCAATCGAATCTTTTGCTTCATCAAGGTTTCTGATTCCAGATTGCACAATTTCGTCCAGCTCTTCCTGGAATTGCCGTAGTAATGTTGAGTCAGGATTCAATTCAGTTAGCAAAGCAAGCGTATCTGATAACCCTTCAAAAACGGAGCTGGTGATTATTTTTTTATCGGGTATGGATAATATTCCCTGTTTTAAAGTGATGAGGTGCCCTGCGAGATTTCCACTATCTACAGTGGAGATATATTTAGGTGCAAGCGGCACCAAAGTTTGCGTATCGTACCAGTTATACAAATGCCCACGGTAGCGTTCC
>JBBQTL010000271.1:0-7033 GCA_038213285.1 Chitinophagales bacterium | reverse complement strand
ATATATAGCATCATCTATCCCCCATGTCCACCAATGCATATCAGAACCAGAACCAGGGTAACGATAAGGTTCAGAAGTCCATATTAATTTTGAAATAAACCTGCTTTGAGGGTAAGGGAGTTTTCTGTAAAAACTGTTTTTTTTTAATTTTGGAACATATTTTATGGTGGCATTTTTAGATTGTGCAGTGCAGGCAATGGCAGAAAAAAAGAATACAACGGGCAATGCAATCTTATAAATTTTTCTCATTTTATGTAATTATATTTTCTATGCTGTGGGATTGGATATGCAGTCATTTATTTCAACACATCTTTTATACTCACCAATCGAATTTTCCGCCTGGCAATTACCTGCTTTACAAGCTTACTCGTTAAAGCTTTGGTAATACCTCCACGATCATACCCCACATTTTCATATCCTTTATGAAACACTGACTGCATTTCTTCGCCATCAATACCAGGATGCTCTACCAAGCAAAAGATACCATTTGATAAGGTATCCAATATGTTTGCCAGTTGCTTTTCTTTTTGAAAGGGCGATTTTTTCGAGCCTCCAAAATTGTTGATGTATTTTACTCCGGCTGGCAAATCAATCGGCAAGTTGTATTCAACAGAAAGTTTATTGACTACCGATTTTATGGCTGCACTGGCATTATTGCTGCCCATGTGTGCACTCAGGTGACTAACCTGTGGCAGGTATTTTTTTATCAATTCAATTTGCGCCCGAAATTCGGCTTCCACTTCTGCAATGTTTATATTTTTTTGCAACAGGTATGCACTCGCTGTATCAGCACCATTCTTCCATATAAAATGAGGGAAATAGCCATCCGCATCTACCAGGCTGGGGGCATGGGTTAATGGACGCCAACGGAGGTTGGTCCATTCACTGGTAAGACATAAATGCACGCCAACATCGAATCCCGGATTTTTATTTAGCAATGTTACGGCTTCCATGAACCAGGGCGTTGGCGCCAGCACTTCTACCGAACGGCTGATGCCATGCTGGTACACATCAATACATGCTTTATTCACAGCATGACAAAAACCCATATCATCTGACCGAACAATTAATTGAATACCGGTAGGCGGTTGTGCATGTACATACTGAATGCACACACAACAAATCATGAGGCCGATCTTTTTTAAAGTGGTTGATAAATTAATCATCATTAAATAATTTAGTGTTTTTTATACCTATAACTTAACTACAATATAGATACCTTTTTATACTGTACAAGGGATAAATTAGTGAGTTGTTACTTTGCTCCTCATTGATAAAATGTATCCGCCGCGGCGGACGACGTCACTGAAGCCTAATAGATAAACATCTGCCTGGTTCATAAAAAAAATTGTTCACTAATTTATCCTTTGTTCACTATACAATGAACAAACTCCGCAACTCCCTACTGTAGTGTTACTACCATTACAAATCCACCGTAACCTTTTACTGTTACATTCTCAGGGATAATGGATGCTGTTGATTTGCTTACAGCAGTGTTATCTGCATCTTCTAAAAAAGTTTTAATCTTATAATTTCTATCCTTTAAAAAATCATTTAACTGCAACGTTTTTTCAGTTGCTTCTCCATTGATTCCTGCAATATACCAGTTGTTGTTTTTCCTTCTGGCGAGTACCACTTCTTTACCCGGCACACCGCTGATGTATTTTATTTCATCCCAGGTTACGGGTAATTTTTTTAAATAATCCTGCACATATACTGGTTGCGATTGGTAGCTTTCTTTTGAATCGGCCAGGTGCAAGATGCCACTTTCGAAAATAATGGGTAATGCCAACTCATGTACCGAACTGGTAAGATGTTTGAATTTTGAATTCGATAACGTAACCGGTGTAAAATCCATTGGGCCTACTACATTCCTGGTAAAGGGTAAGATGGTATTTTGTGAAGGTGCCCTTTCAGGATATACCTCTCTAAATAAGTAAGATTCTGCACCGCTTAGTGCCTCCGTACTCTACAGGTTGGGATAGGTTCTGCCCCAGCCCCTTGGTAAGGTACAACCATGAAAATTGACCATGATTTTATTAGCAGCGGCCTCTTTTAAAATGGCAATGTATTCCTGTATAATCACCTGTTTATCGCTTTGAAAAAAATCAATCTTCACCCCTTTTATCCCCGTTTTTTTAAGGAAGGCAAATGTTTCTTTTCTTTTTGCAGCCGTAAACAGGGCATCTCTTGGCTGCTCTGTTACCGTATTGTTGGGTCCGCCGGAATTATACCAAACCCATAACCCAATATTTTTCGATTTGGCATAATCAGCCAATTGTGTAATGTTGCCCCCTTTCATGATATTCCAATTGGCATCAACCAACGAATAAGGCCATTGCATAGCAGCAGAAAAATCAACAAAGGATTTCAGGCTATCATAATCTTTAGGGCTATCGGGCTGGCTCCACCAGCTCCAGGATGCAATGCCAGGCTTTATCCAGGAAACATCTTTTATAACGGATGGAGGATTCAAGCTATTAATCATTTGCGATGCAACGAGGTTTTGCAAATCTTTAGCAACAATCATACAACGCCATGGGGTAACCGCCGGAAGCTGCATCACCGCATTGTTGTTACTATACCCTTCCGCATCTTTTTGATCAGGCTGCCTTATTTCATAAGCATTCTGCAAAGGATTGTACTGCAAATGCGAAGCAAAATAATTTCCATCAAGCGCAGCTTCACTTATCAACAACCAGCTATTGTTCACCCTCGCCGTTAATGGAAAACACCAACCTTCTTCTCCTCCGGCTGATGCAGCAGGATGGGTTCCATTGGTATAAAAATTTTCATATCCCGGTGTGTATTTGGTGGCCGAATCATAGGGTTGTACCCACACCCGGGATGCTGCAGGCAATTTAAACGAAGTAAATTCCTTGTTTACAATAATGCTACTTAAACCGCTTTTTTGTTTGGGTAATTGATACCTGAATGCAAATCCATCATTAAATATCCGTACAACAATCCTGTACAAAAACCCTTTGCTGTTTTGTAAGTGAATAGTTGCTTCATTCGCACTATAAGCTACCTGCAATGATTTTCCGGAAACCAACTGGTATTTTTCTTGTATGATAGTGATACCCGAAACAGATTTTACCGTTGAACCTAACCCAAAATTACCGGCGTTATCACTGTTAAATCCTGTTACAGATGTGTCTACTATTACTTCGCCGGATTTGCTTACCTGGTAGCAAATTTTTCTATCATAAATACTCTGAGCATTGTTTACCAGGAAAACATTAACGGAGATATTTTTATCCGGCGAATGAAACTTTGCTGGTAATGTATTTTGTTGGGCAAAGGATTTTTCACAAACAATCACTACTAAAAAAATGGGAAGCAGTTTGTATAGCATCGAAAACGTTTTTTAAATATTGAGATAATTGATAATTGTTATTGAAGTTTGATTATTGGGTGTATTTCAATGCTCACTGCTCCGGCTGCGCAACATAAGCAGCATACACTTTTTTTAAAGAGATATTTAGTTTAAAAACAATCGGTTAGTTCGCAGCCCGTTTGACCTCACCCCCAACCCCTCTCCGAAGGAGAGGGGAGCTTGACTCTGAAAATTTGAAATTGTATTTAATTGGCCATCACTGGCGCTTGGTATTTTTTCAACATTTTTCAACATAAACAGTCATTTTGTATTAATAATAAAGATGCCTATTTCATCAATGTTTTTAAAAACGGTATTAACTCTGCTGCCATATTTTTATGCTCAGCCACATTGGGATGCCAATCGCTGCCGTTCATCTGAAAAGGGCTAAAGGCAAAATAATATATAGCCTTATCATCTTTGGTAAACGCATTCACCACAGCTTGAACATAGTTTTTTTGAGTACTAAATTGTTCTCCCCCACCCGATGGACCGGCAGCACATACTATTGTTGAATGAGGATAATTTTTACGCACTCTTTTTAAAAAATTCAAATATGCAGTAGTGAATTTTACTGAATCAACTGCGGCAGAAAAATCATTGCCGCTTAAATCTATTACTACCATGCCGGGTTGATGTACAGCAAAATTCCATCCCATTTTGTTTGCATTGGTTAGCTCATCGTAAAAGTCGGGCATGGCAAATTTCGGATTGCCCCCGTACCCCTGGTATATGCCAATACCCGAGCGGCAAATGCCGATGTACTCCGCCTGCAAAGCCCTTGCTGTAATGGCGCCATAGCTTAAGTAATTATTTTCTGTTTCGTAGGTAAAGTGCTCCTCTTTGCTGGCACCTTCATTGCCATAGCCACAGGTATATGAGTCGCCAATAAACTCGATGGAACGCTTGCTGATAGCAGGCTTAAACAAACTCCCTGTTTCATCAAGATACAATCCAACAAAGTGGTTATCACCTCCATGCCATTCGGTACGGCGAATAATTTGTAGCGTATGCTTTTTATTGGCAAGATTTTTTGCCAACAAATAAATACCGGCAGGCTTATCTGTCTTTAATTTAAAGACACTGTCATCAATTATGATGGTAAAAAAATTTCGCAGGCTATCGTCTTTCATTTCCATTTCAACCGATGTGCCCGAGAATACCGTTTTGATGGTGCTGCCGGAATACATAAATGCTGGTTGCTTAACCTTAGAAAAATCAAATCTTCCGATATATGAAAATTTAGTATCCGCCGCACTTATAAACTTTTTAGCACCTGTTTGTGCCGCTAAAAATTGGCTAAAAAAAAATGCAAGTCCAAAAAATAAAAGCTTCATTTTTAATATTTATCAAAATAGAAAAACTAAAATTATTACTTACAACGCATCTCCACCTGCCTGCAAAGTAACAATACTTTTTGCCGGCATATCAAAATAACCGGCTGCACTCAAGGTTACGTCTCCAATTAAAACGCAATTTTCCGATGCCGATGTTCTGTACATTTTATAAGCAGTTGGTAAGCCACTACCTTGTATGTTGATAGATCTTGCTTCACCTGAATTGATGATAACAATCGAATGCGTTCCCCTGGCAGTATTTTCATAAGCGGTTACAAATACTTCTGCGTTATCCGCAGCAGTTTTTACTCTTATAGCACCCGGACGTAGGTACCTGTAGAATTGCTTGGATGCATAATATTTCTTTCCAACATTTGTACCGCTCATTAAGCTAAATTCGTTTGGAGAACCCTGGCTTCCCTGCCACCAAACCCAGGCACTCATGTTACCAAAAAATAACCCGGAGTGCATATCCATAGCCAAACTCAAAGCACCAGGTTTGCCCCCACTGGCTTCCCATGTATCATTGTATCCGGAGGTTTCCGTCATCCAGGCCGGTTTGTTCATGGGGGTGGTAAACTGAGTGGAGTGATTGGTCCACATTTTAGCCAATTCAGATCCGGAAGAAGCGGCAATGCCATCGGAATAACCGTGTACTGCCAGTATATCAATATTTGCCGTGGTTGTAGGATTCTTCTTTATACCAGCATGATAAAATACCGGCCAGTTAACATCCTTGCCCTCCATTTCCAACATATTCTCTGCGCCAAATATTTTTAAATTGGGATAACCAGCTTTTACCAATGGTACTACAGCATTTGCCATTTCATTGTACCAGGCAGATGTATATTGGCAGGAATTAAAAAACTGCTTAAACATCAACTCGTTTTGCAGACTAATGGCATATAAATCCACACCGGAATTTTTGTACAAAAGAATATTCTGCTTTAACCAATTGGCATACTCAGTAAATTTATTTGGATTAAGTGTGCCGCCATTTTTTGTTGATACCGGGCCAGGTCCACGGGTGGCAGCAGCATCTCCAGCCCAACTCATAGTTGCCATCCATTTTAAATCGGCAGGTGGGCTCCAAACGGTTGTTATAAATTTTAAATTTACACCCAATGTGGTGGCCTTTGCTTTTAATCCTTCTACCACAGGTTTCATTTTTGCCCAGTCGGCATCCTGAGGTACAGTGGGTGTAGCCGGTGGAGCCATTTCGTTGCGCCAAATGGTGATGCCCAAATCACCAATTGCTTTTTCAGCCCAGGCATCGTTCCATAAACCGCCGGCTCCTGCCCACCAAACATCCGCAGCACCAAAAAAGCCAAACCCATCAATGGTTTGAAATTTAACTGCTTTGTCTACCGTAATATTTACTTTTGGAAGTACAACGGGTGGTGGTGGTGGTGGTGGTGGCGGTGTAGTTCCGCCTCCGGTTTTCTTACTGCACGACAGCATTAAAAAAGCCATCAACACGATGTTGAAAGTAATTTTAATCATTTTCATAAATTGCTTTTTTAAAGTATTGATTATAATTATAAAAAAAAATGTTTACCATTATTGTAGGGTGCATTTCAAATCCAATAACTATCTGATGTCGCTCCTGATTTCGGTCGGTGGGGACACCGAACGAGGCTCATTCATGGTCGGTGTCCCCACCGAACACGAACTCTTTTAATAAAAAAAACACCTGCTCTTGTATTTAATTGTAACGAACCAATATTTTTTGTACACCAATATTTAATGCCTTATAATCTACATAGTAAGACTGATCGTTTTTATTGATAACAAAAGCTACCGGTTTATTATTTATCGTAACCTCAGTAGCTTTACTGCTGCCTTCTGGCAACAAAATATGGTATTGCATTTCACTGCCACTACCAGTGCAGTTTAATTCAATTTTTTTTCGCTTAGCATCATGAAAGTATTGATAGGCGACATAGCCATTATAGCCATTAAAGCAAATGCTAGCATTCACCGTATCAGATTTTGTGTGGATCCACCTTGGTGCAATTACAGGCATTTGAAAACCCCTTGACTCGGATGCATTTCGAACGCCTGCCAGGCCTTCCACCATTGCAGCCATAGCAGTTGCGGCAGCCCATCTGTCTGGTCCGCCATAAGAAGGCATTTTAACTGGCACATGATGTTTTTGACTGGATAATGTAACGGCAAATACGGTATAAATTCCTTTCCCTTCTGGAGATTGCAATTTGATATTTTTTATTTTCTTTTCGGGAAAAGGATTGTTGATGGCACACCAGCTTAGTCCAACCCCTTCGCTTACCGGACTTTTGCCATACCAGGCAATACC
>JBBQTL010000270.1:0-7060 GCA_038213285.1 Chitinophagales bacterium | reverse complement strand
TTAAGATAAGATAATACTTTATTGTTTGGGAAAGAATAAATATTGCGATGATATTTATTAAAATCTAAGAAGCTGTTTAAATTTAACTTGAGTATTGAACCAGAACGTCGAAGATGCCATAATTCCGATAGTTATTGGAACTGAATTTGTTCCGCCGCGGCGGACGCCAATGCAGATGCCATGAAAAACAAACGATGGTAAACCAATAAGTCATTTTTAAACAGCTTCTAAGGCAAACGTCAAGATGCCGGGAGATTTGGGTTACTGCATGTAACGACATATTTTCGAAGCGGCAATAAGCCTGCAGGCCCAACAGTTAGATAGCTTGTAAATAGCTGGTTGATAAAAAACAATACCTGTAGTTTAAATCGGAGTAGACGCAAGAAATTATGACAACCAAATTTAATTGTTTAAAGTGTCAGCCGCCAGCTTTTGCTTTTTGTACTTATTAAACAGGTCGAGCTTAAAATTTACATTGCCATCTGATCCCGGTCTTCCCCGGAGAAAAATACTTTTTCCGCCTTTTTTACCTGTACCCATATTTTCCGGCTTATAATCTTCATCCCGCTTTTTAAGATTATTTAAAGGTACCTGTATGCTCAGATCGGTATTACCTTTCATGCTGTAAATGCCTTCTATAAAAAAAGAAAATACCGTTGATTGTATCTCCATCCGGTTGATGGTGATTTCCCTGTTCTTTATTTCAAGCCGGTCCTTTAATTCGGCAAATCGTATATTATCAAAATCCCGGTTTTTAAACAATACGTTTTGTAATCTTTTGATCGGTTCATAGTTGATCAATGCGCCTTTTTTTAACGAAAAGTCAACGATACTTTCAACGGTTGAAGGATATACTTTGCCATCCTCATCCAGGCCAAGTGTGGCATTTACTTTTGCCGTTAGTTTTCCATTTAAATTCTGAGCCATAATCGCATCCTGGCCAAAATTGTCAAAAGCAGCCAATACCTTGTTCACATCCACATTTTCCATAGATGCCTTTACAGCAGCCTGCAGGTAATTCGGCTTTTCATTTACCAGCGAACCATTCAACTGCATACTGCCGCCAGCATGGTTCATGCTTACTTTATTTAGCAGGTACCTGTTTTCCAATAGCGTAACGTCGGCATTCACATTGCCTGCTTCAAACTTCTTATAAATAAGATTATCTGCATGGAGGTTTACATGCAAGGTTGCCTTCTCCAATACTTCGTCGATATTGGTTGCTGCCGATGCCAGTTTGCTTTTGCTGTTAGATTTTACCACCACTTTTTTACCCGGCTTTAATAAAAAAGTAAAAGCGCCCAGGTTTAAAGATGGCGTAGCGATGGACCAATCAATACTTGCTTTGCCGGGTTCGGTGTTGATGAGTGTAAGCAGGTTTTTAGCCTGTCCCTGCATGAGTATTTTATTATCCAACACTACACAACGAAGGTCTTTGAAAAATACATCGGAATTTTTAAACTCAATCGCTCCGCTTACATTTTTCATCGCCACATTCCTGGGAGCATAGTGTATCGTTCCCTCTTTAAATGAAACCGTTCCGTTGATCAGGGAGTTGGTGTTATTATTTCTTTCAATCGGGCCTTTATAAGTTAGGTTAACCGAACCATCACCAGATTGCAATTGCAAAAAATTACTTCCTATAACATCGTTCAGTTTCGTTAACGGAAAATCCGATACCAGGTCGCAGGTAAGTGTGGGATGTACCAAATCCAAAATTTGAAAATTCTTTGATACAAGCGGGAGTCCATACCAGTCTGCCGAAAAATTATTGACCTGGATGACTGAATTGGAATCATGCCGTGGCAGGGCTTTCGAAAACTGGTTGGTGAAATAGCCGGTTAAGGAAGCATTGTCAAAATCGAGGAAAGGAGTTTTTAGCCGGGTTTTTGTTACGGTCCAGTTAACATAGATTAATGGTTCGCCTCCCTTCAGAGGGCCGACTACACTAACATCCACATCCAGTGGCTTATCAAGGTCTACGATTGATAAAGATTGTACGATCCGCTCCGGCATCAGGAGTTTCGCTTCCTTATAATCCAGGTTGCGGCTATGTACCTGTAAACTAAATTGGGGTGCAGCGCCTTTAAGATCGAAACGTCCGGTCAGATTAAATGGCTGCCCGGACAGTTTGATATTAATACTGTCAAACTGCAACTGGTTTAACTGCTTATTAAAAAGCGCTTCGAATTTCCCGGTAAATTTTGTGTTCTTTAAAAAACTGCCGCGGGGCAAATTAAAGGCCATGCTGCGAATTAAAATATCCGCTTTTGCATCAAATGAAAAAGACAAATCATCCTTATCATCCAGCTTCATTACAAGATTATTTACAAAATAATTGTGCAGCTTTTCTTTTTTCCTATCATCAATGATAATGCTTACTTCCTTTAATACAACGGACTTTAATTCGTTTTTTTCGGTGCTGCTACTTACTACGGTAGCCGTATCTTTTTTTGGGCTAATCAAATATGAATTGGTGTAGCCTGTTGAATCAGTATACAAATATATTTCCCCCTTTTCAATTCTCAACCCGTTTAAAGGAGCCTGCTTTTTTATCAGTTTCATGATACTTAGCCTGGCGAATAAATGATCGGCATGGAAGAAAGCATGTTTGTGTTGGGAGAACAGGCTGTCAGTAATGCTCACCTTATCCAGCACTACAGAAACTTTAGGGAACTGTCGGAAAAAACTCAGGTCAACGGCTTCAACAGATACCTTGCCATTTAATTTTTTCCCGATTTCATCCGTTACCTGTTTTATGATTGATTGCTTATTGATGCTGACATAGATGTAAACTCCGATATATACAACCAGTAATACCCCCGTGATAACCAGTAGGGTTTTTAAAACAATCCTTGTAGATTTTTTCAATTAAATGACATTTGGGTTTTAATTCAGTCGTTATTTATACTAGTGTTATGTCAGATACAAAGTGACGGTCGGTTTGTGAATTTAACTGAAAAATGAATGTTGACACGACACTAGCCTGGTAAAGCAAACTAAGAATGGCAGCGATAACCTTCCGGGTAAACAAAAAGCTGTTGGTGCATTCTTCTGCCGGTTATATACTAATACAATGCCCGGTTTAAAAAATGTAAGACTGTCGTGTAATGTCGCTTAAATTTGAAAGGCAAAACACCAAGTGAGGAAAGCATTGCCCAAATATTCATTTTTTGATGCAGGGTTGCATGCCGAATGCAGGACTTTAGACGTGACCTTAATGACTACCTCTATCATTTAGGCGTTATCGTCAAATAAAATAACAACCCGTTGTCACTTTGGTGACGTTGCATATTTAAAACATAAGTAATTTATTAACAATTGTATTGTGCAAAACATCCGGGCTTCTATTGCATATGTTTCCGAATCCGGGACGCCTTTTAAAAAAAATAATGTTTACTTACTCAAATTTCATCCAATCCAATGTAAGCGTATTGGATTGAACCATGCTCTTAATTTTATCAGCGCCCTTTTTTAAATAAAAATCACCGGCAATCAATTCCAAATCCTGACCGGCAGTATGTAAGTAACTGATGCGCTTCACACGGTTTTGCCGGGCGAAACAACTATCACAACCACTGATATAATTTTCTCAAACTATCCGCATTGTGTACCGGGGCAAATACATCAATATAAGGCATCGCCGCCTGCATACCGGCTGCACCCGGTTGATACATATCAAAGCCGGCCAAAGGGTTCAGCCAGATCAGTTTTTTAGCCCGGGCATGAATGGTTTTTATGCTTTGCTCCAGGAGTTCAATGTTGCCCGTATCCCATCCATCACTCAGGATAATTACAATGCTGCGTTTATCCAACATACGCGGTGAATAGTCTGTTACAAATTGTTGTAGGCTCTCCCCGATCCTGGTGCCCCCGCTCCAGCTATTATTTTGTTGACTTAACATGTATAACGCTTCTTTAAAATCGGGTTGTTTCAACAGACCGGTGATGCATTGCAGGGAAGTGCTGAATGCAAAGGTTTCCATCCGTTTATATACCTGCTGAAATGCAAACATAAACTGTAAGAGAAATGCAGCATAGAGATCCATCGACTTACTAACATCGCACAGGATTACCAGTTTGGTTCTGTTGCGCCTGGGCTTCTTAAAAGTAATCTCCAGCAACTCGCCACCGTACCGCATATTCTTTCGCAATGTGCTACGCAGGTCAGGTAAGTTATGGTTGCCTGATTTGGTGTACCTGCGATTGAGTTGTGCAGCTAATCTTTTTGACAACGCTTTTATGCTTCGCATCAGCTCATCCAGTTCATGCGGCGGCACAGCAGAGAAATCCTGTTGAGATAAATTTTCATGGAAACTATAGGCGGCGGTTTCTTCTATCTCTTCACTTCTATTTCCGTTCAACCATGACTTCAAAGTTTTGAATGAAGCATCTCTTAAGCCGGGTTTCAAAAAAGGTTGCTGAGATGTTTTTATTTTTGAATCAATGGCGGTATTTATTTCCTGCCAGTATTCATTGAATAAACCATCAAACTCATTTTGCCGGGTCCGGTTATTGCAGCAAACTGATTTCAGCATTAATGCAAATGTATTCTTGTTGCTAAAGTCAATCAGTTGTAATGCATTCAAAGCGGTCGCTTCTTCTTCTGCACCCAATGCAAAACCCTTCTGTCGGAGGAACCTGCAGAACTGGACGATATTTCCCGAAAGTGAAGTTTGCCTTTTAATCATAGGTCGTCTATCCGGGAATGCACACCGGTTTTTTCCATTAATTCACTCAACGACATTTGTACCTGGCGGGTATCACGCCAGTCTTTTAACACCACGCCCAATGTTTGCTCAATGATCGATTTATCAAGGTGATCGATATGTAATGCAACCAGGGCCATGGCCCAATCCAGTGTTTCCGCAATGCCGGGTGACTTCTCCAGTTTTAAAGAGCGAAGGGTTTGCATAAAGCGGCAAACCAGCTCGCCCAACTTTGCATCTATTTCCGGCACTTTGGATTTGACGATCATCCATTCTTTTTCAAATTCCGGGTAATCGATGTAGAGGTACAAACAACGCCTGCGTAAAGCTTCGGATAATTCTCTTGTGCGGTTACTGGTTAATATTACCTGGGGAATATGGGTTGCATGGATTGTTCCCGTTTCAGGTATGGTGATTTGCCAGTCGCTCAATACTTCCAATAGAAAACTTTCAAATTCCTCATCCGACCGATCTACTTCATCAATGAGTAATACCGGTTTGCGGTGATGGGTAATTGCTTGCAGCAATGGCCGTTTCATCAGGAAAGCATCGCTAAAAATAGTTTGCTCTTTTTCATCAACAGACTGTTGATTGTGTTCCACCATTTTCAGGTGCAGTAACTGGCGTTGGTAATTCCATTCATACAATGCATGTGTGGCATCCAGACCTTCATAACATTGCAAACGGATAAGGTCGGTTTGCATGGCCCTGGCCATCACTTTGGCGATTGCTGTTTTACCAACACCAGCAGGCCCTTCTATCAAAAGGGGTTTGTTCAATTGCAGCGAAAGAAAAACCGACATGGATACATATTCGTCGGTGATATAACCATGCTCCAATAACATGGTACGGATATCAGTCAATTGGAGCGTGTTGTTGAGTATATTCATTTAGCAGGTTAGTTCAGTTTTACATTTTTGGGAGGGTATCATCGCATTAAAGAGGTGACACCTTTTGAAAAGGTGGACGACAAAACATCATCAATGATTTAGTTCCATCATAATTTCACCTTTTTTAAAAGTGATTGTTCGGTATTGTTCAGGCAACCGCCTCTAAAGCCTTTTTCAAATAGGTTTTGGCAATGTGCCTGCGATAATCCTCCGAAGCAAAATGATCACTCATGATACTTACCCCGTTTACCGCGGCATTCACTGCGGCATCAATATTAGCGAAATCGAAAGGGTTTCCTGCAAGTGCCTTCTCCGCTGCGGCGTCACGAAAGGCAGTTTCTGCCAACCCGGTAAAAGCAATATTGGTATGTCCTTGGGATGACCGGAGTACGGCACAGCCTACAATGGCAAATCTTGAAGCGGGATGTGAAAATTTCAGGTAAATCATTTTAGAACCTGCTGCTGGAAAGGGTATGCGGATAGCGGTAATGATTTCTTTTTCCTGTAATTGAGTAGAAAAGAAACCGGTAAAGAAATCGGTTGCCATTGTTGTTTTTATCCCACCACTTCCAGCAATTTCTATAACGGCATCGGCTGCCAGAACCAATGCCGGCCAATCGGCTGCAGGATCTGCATGTGCCAGGCTACCACCAATAGTGCCACGATTACGCACCTGTACATCGCCGATCATACCTGCGGCGCTTGCAAAAAACGGGAGCTTCTCTTTGATGAGGTCGTTGTTCATGATATCGTTGTGCGTAGTTCCTGCGCCGATAATAATTTCTCCATTTTCTTCCCTGATACCCTTCAACCCGGAAATGGTTGAAATATCGACCAGCAGCGCCGGTTGATTCAGGCGCAGTTTCATAGCGGGTAAAAGGCTATAGCCGCCAGCCAGGATTTTACCATCGCCGGAAGCAAGGGCAGATAATGCGTCATCTACAGTAGCCGCTCTTTCATAATCAAATGCAACAGGTATCATAATTATTAATTTTTAGAAATTTGGAAATGGATGTTTCAAAATGTTATTGTAATATTTATTAAGTACAATTAAATTTTTACAATTTAGAAAGCAATTCAAATGGCTACCATATCCGGCACGTCCCGTAGGGAAAAAATATCGGTAGCCGTAGGGACGTAATACCAATAATCGTACAGACATAAAACCAGCGTATCCATAAAATGAAATATTATTCCGGCGCTTTAAAAACATATTGTTCATCAAAATCTACCTCAAATTTTTCAAGAAACTTTTTGTATTCATCCAAAAATGTGATTTTACGATGATGGGCTTCCTGGTTCTGCACATAAGAAATCACATTTGTTGCTTGTGATTTGCTATAGGAAAATGCACCAAAACCTTCCTGCCATTCAAACTTTTCTTTAATAAACTTTTTTTGATTGATGAACCCGGAAGAATCCTGTTTAACATGTTGCATCAAATCAGAAATTGATTGAATT
>JBBQTL010000269.1:0-7157 GCA_038213285.1 Chitinophagales bacterium | reverse complement strand
TCTTCAATCACTTCCCAGCCACCCCGGTTTAAAATAAGCGTGCCATTGTTTCCTATATATGCAATGCCATGGTCTCGTCCATAAGAACCATTGTCGATACCCATTGCAGAATCCCACACCATATTAAATTTGTCAAATTCGTATAATGTAGTCAATGTATCGGGCGTTTCTTCGTACAGATCGGGATAAGCGAATTTGCCTCCAAGGGCTGCAATGCTGATAGGAAGTTCCGCCTTCATTCCAAGCAATGCGTAGTCCAACAAATGTACTCCCCAGTCTGTCATCAATCCGCCGGCATAATCCCAAAACCACCTGAAATTAAAATGAAAACGGCTTTCATTAAATGGCCTTGTAGTTGCCGGGCCCAGCCATTGTTTGTAATCCACGCCGGCAGGTGGTGCAGAATCAGGTACTACCGGTCCGGGCTTCATCCAGCCCTGGTAACACCATACTTTTACTGTACGGATATTGCCCAACTGGCCGCTTTGTACAAAATCGACTGCATCTTTAAAATGCTGCTGGCTGCGTTGCCACTGACCGGCCTGTACTACTTTATTATATCGTTGTTGTGCGGCCACCATCCTTCTGCATTCACCAATGGAGTTACCTACGGGCTTTTCTACATACACATCCTTGCCGGCTTCACAAGCATGAATCATTTGTAGAGCATGCCAATGATCAGGAGTGCCAATGATAACGGCATCAATATCTTTTTGTGCCAGTAACTTCCGGTAATCATCATAGATTTTTATTTTGGAAGCATCTACATTTAACTTATCTAATTCTGCCAACCTGCTGTCAATTACTGTCTTGTCCACATCGCAAACAGCTACCAGGTTTACGCCAGCTACTTTTAAGGCCGCCTTTACGTTTGCCCAGCCCATTCCTTTAATACCTATGGCGCCAATATTCAACTGGTCGCTGGGCGCAATGCCGTTATTTAATATGGTAAATGCTTTGCTGTCTAATGCAGACGCCAATGCGCCGGCTCCAAGGATCAATGAAGATTGGTGTAAAAATTTTCTGCGGGATGACATAAATAATATTAGTTTTAAGATGAGCGTTTCTAAATACGATTGAAAACAATATTCATGATTGAGAAGGATACTTTATTAGCGGGAAGTATAAAAACCGATGATGGTTTAGCAATTGGCAATCATTAATATTTCCTAAACTTAACTAATTTTTTCTGTAACGGAATTGAAATACTTGTTTCAAGGCACAGTTAGCTGTTGACTTGAATAGTATTTGTTTAAAAAGTACCATTTGGAGAAAACTCTTATTCATGTCCAACAATGTCAATCGATAAAAAAGGGCTAGCGGTGGAATTATTTGTTTTTGAGTTATTGTTTCATCATAGCATTGAAATATATCAGGATGAAAACTGAAATACCTTGGGCATTGAAAATTACTGCCTGTTTATTTATTTAACCCGTATCATAAAAACCGCAGGCACCGGCCGCTCCACTCCCTTGTCACTCGGGTAAATGGTTTCCTTCCCGTTAATCAACATACAACTGCTGCCACCTCCATCAAGGTTGAGTGCTTCCGTGCAGCCTACATCAACCATTAGTTTTGCAGCTTGTAACAAACTTGCGCCGGATGCCACTCCAGGGTTACGGCCTTCAATTACCATGATGATAAGATGATTGTCTTTCGTATAGCCCATCAATGTTCGGGGATGTAAGTCATTGATGGCGTTGCCGGCAAATTTGAGTTCTTCGTTATTGCTGATGGCTACCTGCCCGTTTTGAACCAGCACCGGGCCTCCGCCTATTGCGGTTTGCATTTTCCATTTTTTAAAACCCTCATTGCCTGGTAGTATATTTATTTTTGTTTGATCAGTAGTGTTTAGAGAATCCTTCCATGCAGCAATAACCGATTGTAAAGCATAAGCGAATTTTTTTGACGAGTCCGTATAGGTCCATGCAACATCCGCTGTCCGTTTTTTTGAAATACCCAATGCCCCATTTAGTGGGTGGCGATAGGTAAGTGTATCTTTTCCTTTACCTGCTATGGTATGTATATTGTAAGCAACCAGGTGCCCGTCTTTGATCACCACATTCAGATTTTGGTTAGTGGCAAACGAAAAAAAAGTTGTGTTTACTACCAGCAATGGGTTTACATTTTTTTCATAAAATTGAGCGGGAGTTAACCTTCTTTTGCTGGCAGTGTCTGCACTGAATTGCAGTTGTTTGTTTTTTAAACCGGCGATTGCATAATAGGCTACAAACGGTTTTCCTTCTAATGAGTCAGTGGTTTTATACACATTAAAACCGGTGGGCAACGGGGCGTAGGCAGCATTTGCAATTTTCCATTTAACCTGTGCATTGATATTGTAGTTGCAAAATAAAATTGCTGTTAAGAAGATCACCTTTAAATAAAAATTGGAGAGAATGTTCATTGATTTTTTTCTATTTGGTAAACAAGTAACTTAATGGACGATGCCCAAAGATATGCAGTACAAGTGAGTGAAGATGCAGTACATGTATTTACCCGGTATGTTTGATGGCCAATCATTCTGTGCTGCAATACCGAAGCTTATGCAACAAAAAAATGCGTTAACAGGCATCAAAGTAAAAATTGCGGGTAACGTGTACAATGCCTTCATCTAAAAAATCATTTGTCATTCAATTACCAGATACTACTGAGCCTTTATGATGGGTTTCATTTGCTGCTTGTTACCATTTTGAAAACGCAGGTAATACATGCCCGGTTTATATGCAGAAAGGTTGATCTCCTTTACAATGGTTTGTGGCCGGTCGTAGCTGGATTCAAATAACGTTGCAATCAATATTCCCTCCGGTGATACCAGTTGCAGTAAGGTATGCCCGCCGCTGGTAATAAATTCTACCCTGGTAGTACTCAGGATTGGGTTCGGAGAATTTTTAATGAGTTGGGTTTGTGTAGTGGCCGCTCTCAGCAACGGGGCGCAATTGGCATTGTTACAAATATTGAGTTCAGTAAAATTCTGCAGCATAATCTGTTGCAGGCTGGTAGCATCCTGGCAAAGCCAGCGTTTCATGATACTGAAATAAATACTCCTGAAATCGTTTTGCAACGCAATGTTATCATTAACGCCTGCTATTGCCGGAAGTAACGGGTTGGTGCCGATGATACCGCCGGTTGCCTGCGTACCAAAAATAAACATGGGGGCGGCATAGCCATGATCCGTTCCGCCACTGGCATTGCTCTTAATGCGTCGGCCAAATTCACTAAAGGTCATGCCCAATACCCGCTGGTCTTTGTTCATCAGTTTAAGATCGCTGTGAAAAGCTTTGATGGTATCACCCAGTGTCGCCATCAAGGCGGCATGGGCACCTGTGGAAGTATCATTGCTGTTGGTTTGGCCGGCATGGGTATCAAAGCCTCCAAAACTTACCACATAAATTTTAGTCTTCAATCCGCCGTTGATCAGTCGGGCTACTATTTTTAACTGGTTGGTGAGCGAGTTGACCGGATAGGTTGCCAGGTTTGCGTTGCCTGTTGTGTTATACGCATTTTTAACCACATTGTAATATACCTGTGCCTGTTTGGACACGTCCCTCACATATTGAAGTTTCTGACCCATGGGTGTATCAGTGGGTACCACATCTTCACCGCCGTCGGCATTGTTGATAAAAGAATTAGGATCACTGATGGTATAGCCCATTGGAGAGCCGGGCCCCAGCAAAGAGAGTGAAGTGCCTGATCCAAACTGGATGCCCAGCGGATCGGGCATATCAATGGTAGGATAGCCGCCGGGATAACCGGGGTACTCACCATTTAGATAACGGCCCAGCCAGCCATCATTCAGGTACTGGTTACTATCTGCCGCCGTCATCCAAATATCTGTAGCCCTGAAATGCGAAAAACTGGGACTGGGATAGCCGGCAGATTGTATGATGCAAAGGTTCCCGTTGTTATAGAGGTCACGCAATCCGGTAAGTGAAGGATGCAAGCCGGTTGCACTGGTACCCGTTAGTGCCAATACTTTATTCTGAGCGATGGCTATATTGGTTCGGGCATTTACATAATTGCCATATTGATCTAATGGGATCACAGTGTTTAATCCATCGTTGCCACCGCTCATTTGTATTACTACCAGTATATGATCGTTGGTAGTGCCGGGTGGAAAAAAACGCCCCAGTAAACTATCATCTGCATGGGCAGTTAAAGTAAAGCCGTTGAGTATACCCGGTAATCCTACGGCGCTGATGCCACTGTTGCGTATAAAGTTTCTGCGTTTCATTGTAATAAGTATATGTCAGTTGTAAAGAGCCTGTTTACATCAATTGATATTCTTCCAGTTTGCTTAAAAAATATTGGGCCAGCGTTTTAAGCCGACCATTTACTACACTGAAATTATTCAGGTTTTCCGGAGCACTGGTGTAAGCGATCCAGGCACTGGTCCAATAGCCATCTGTAATTTGCCCGGTTAGTAAAATATCAGTTTTGATGGTGTCTCTCAATCCCTGGCTTAATGTGCGGCGTAACAGGTATTTATTAAAATCCAATACAAGCTGGTTGGGATCGGAAGGATTACTCATTCTTTTGGCAAAATCAACCACATTGAAATACAACTTAAAACCGCCATTGTTGTAACTGCTGTTTACAAGGATATTGACCAGGTTTTGTCGTTTGGAAAAAGTATCGGTGTTGATCCAGATGCGGTCAAAAAGGGGCGTTTGGTAATATGCCGGATAGCCGGAAACATTGGGTGGGTCACCCAGGGTTTGCTCCAGGGAGGTCATAAAAGTACTGCCGATAAAACTGAGGTGCCGGTACAGCAATTGTGGATTTGATTTGGGTGGAAAACGCATTTTACATTCCCGGATCATTCCAACTGTAAAGTCGGCCGAACTTTTAATCATAGCGCCAAACTGTAACACATCAAAAAAATGCTCGCTTTTAAAAAGCTGGTCCAGTACTGGTTTTATTTCATAATGATTGGTTCGGAAAGTTTCCGCTAATGGTATGATAATATTAGTTTCCGTGTCAGCAGTGATATCGTCATACACGAAAAAACGATACAACCTCCTGCAGATATTTTTTGCCACTTCATCATTGGCAAAAATCATATTGAGTAAATCATCTACTTCCAATTGTGCCTGTGCAACAGGCCGGTTGATAATTAAGTCGCCATAAAAAGCGGAGAACTGTTTAGGATTTGAATCATGCCGGTTGGGGGTAAAAAAAGAGGTTACAGTGGTTCGGTTTACCTGGTAACCGGTAAGTACACGTGCTGCTGCTTTTACATCGCTTTCTGTATATTGACTGCCAATGCCCTTGCCCAGCGTAAATAGTTCTTGTAGTTCACGGCCGTAATTTTCATCCGGGGCCGATTTTGTGTTCTGGTAGCCATTCAGGTAAATGAGCATGGCAGGATTGAGTGTAATGACTTTTGTAAATGCCTTAAAATTTCCCAGCGCATATTGCCGGAGTGTTTTTAAATAATCATAACATAGGGTACCCGTATTCACTATATCAAATTCAATAGTAAAATGAGTGCTCCAGAATAGGATCATTTTTTCTTCGATGCTGTCAGGCTGGTTGATGAGCGTATTAAACCACCAGGTTCTTACGGATTCTCTCCGGTAATAATTAACGCTACCAGAATTGGTTGATGCATTTACCCAGGTTCTGCCCACCGGTACGGCCCAGTCAGGATCGGTGGCTGGGGTGCTGATGGTGTCAGTGCTGTATGTTTTAATTGGTTCGCCCATATTGGCACCGGTGTTCAGGGTATTCAATAACTGGTCTATTGCCTGGGTATAGCTAAGGCTGTTAAACGCCAGCACCTGCTCCCTGGGTGCGCCAAAGCAGAGGCGCTTTAATAAATGCATCGCTTCATTTTCTGTCCATGCACCGGTATATGGGTTCAGCCCGGTTGTAAACGGATTAACCATTTCGGTGATTCCTGTTACGGTCCCCGTGGTACCAGTTAACTG
This sequence comes from Chitinophagales bacterium, assembly GCA_038213285.1. GTDB lineage: Bacteria > Bacteroidota > Bacteroidia > Chitinophagales > Chitinophagaceae > Ferruginibacter. The sequence goes on along the minus strand of JBBQTL010000269.1, from coordinate 1,227 downwards.
CGGTTTCTTTTTCCTGCCATGGTTGGCCAACAGTGTTTTAAAAAAATCATTTCGATCCATACAGTAGTTTTTAAAATTTACCCGGTAAGGCAGTATGAATGAAGGTATTTTCATTCACTAAGAAGCTGTTTAAATTTAATTGGAGTAACTGAGTCAGAAAGCCGATGATGCCATAAAAAACTGAACTTAAACGGAGCGTCGCCAATGTCGATGCCATAAAAAACTAATGTTGGTAAACAAATTAATCATTTTTAAACAGCTTCTAAGAAGCTGTTTAAATTTAAATTGAGTATTGAACCAGAAAGTCGAAGATGCCATAAAAAACTGAATTTGTTCCGCCGCGACGGACGTCAATGCAGATGCCATGAAAAACAAACGATGGTAAACCAATAAGTCATTTTTAAACAGCTTCTACCTAAACGAATTTATATTTCATTTCGTATTTTGTTCCGGCGCATTCGTAAACAAATCCATCATTTCAACGCTTCCACCAGTTTACGGAGCCGTTCAATTTCAACTTGCTGAAGATCTATCAAGCCCTTCATTTCCTGCATCGCTTTTATAAGGGGCACTACAAATTCAGCATACCGCAATCCATAAGGGGTATGGGCATTTTCCGGTTTATCAATGCCACTGAATTCATAATTCGCATCAATTGCTGCCATTTCTACTTCCTGGGCCAGCAACCCCGAAAACCGGGTAGCGGATATCTTTGAATTGACGCCATACGCAGCGTTGGGTTTTGTTCCCTGTAGTTGTTGAAGTTTAAGCAAATCATAATTATAACTAACAGGCCGAAGCCGCATGATGAAGCTGAGTCCGGGAATATCCTGTCGTATATTGCTTTTAATGTTGGCATCACTAAAAGTGGTCCAGCCTACCTGGCCGCCAATGCTGTTTACAGCCGTATTGCCAACCCTCACCTGGTTGCTGGCGGTTATTTGAACGCCCTGTCCAAGTGCGGTCGAATTGTTTACAGAAGCTGTACCCGAAAGATCAACGGAACTACCTACAAAAGTATTTCCGGTTCCTGCTGTTTGGCTAAACGCCGCCTGGTAGCCAATGAATATATTATTGGTATTGCCTGTAGCAGTATAAGCCAATCCTGCATTGTGTCCAATCACCGTATTGTTACTTGCCCCGGTAGCCGAACTCAATGCATAATGACCCAGCAATACATTGTACGAGGCGGAGGTAAGACTGGTACCAGTGTTGTAACCAATGGCG